>JAIYBO010000199.1 GCA_027488495.1 Bacteroidota bacterium
AATAGTCTTTATACATCAAATAACTCGCGGCTTTGGAACACGAAACCACGGCACGGCGCTGTTTGAGGTAGTGGGTGGTACCTGGCGATTTCTGGTTGGCGGTGTTGCTGATGTCTTGGCTGATATATACCAACTGTTTCACAGATTTGTCTGATTTGTTGGAATACCCAATTTTCAAACCTTTGGCCTCGGCGCCGGGCTCAACGGCCACTGAATTACCTTGGGCATCCACGTTGAAATATTCCACGTAGTGCAAATCAAACCCATTGCGGGCCAGATAGAACAGGAAGGTATGGAAGGTACCGTTCATCAACTCATGGGCGAAATCATCGTCCATACTCAAGGTGCGGAAGAATCCCAATTTGTGGGGATAGAACATGCACCGATCCAAGGTGGTTAAGTAGTCTTCGAGCTTGGCAGATTCTACCTGTTTCACGCCAAATTCGCCACCCACGGGCTCCAAACCGATCATGATCACGGTATCTCGGTTGGGATAGAACAAATTTGCATAGAAGAAATCACCCCCTGCGAAAGGGTATAACAATGTTTTCGGGGCTTTAGATCCCAAATAATTTTTTTCTGTAACCCAAGTTGAAATGGGCGTACCCACGTTTTGCATCAACAAGCGCCAACGCAAATCGGTCTTGGCGGCGTGCAATTTCCAAAACTCACTTTGCTCCAAACTGTCGTTGTTGGCATCATGCACACCGGCAATGTATCTTGCGAAAGCCGTTAAATCGGCATCTACAGCCAACTTTTTTACCTCGCTCACATTGGCATTTGAGTCAACCGCAGCAGCACTTTCGGTTTTCTTAGAATTACATGATTGATGCGCAAATACTGTGAGTACAAAAACGGACAGCCAAAGGAACTTTTTCATTGGGGCGCAAATATAGTATACGAATTTCTCAGAATAATGTCTGTGGAAAATCTTTTTCTATTGGTAACAACGCCTCTTTCACGTTGCGATTGGCGCGGGTATGATTGAGCCAATTTCCCACGGGATGGGCGCGTAAAATGCCGTCATGGCAGGGTTTCAGGAAGGTTTCACGCAAACTGGCATCGCCCTGTAAATAAAGTTTCGCCTGAGCTGTATCCAAAATCACTGGCATTCTCAATTTCACGTTGTGAATGTCCCGCATCATTGCATTCGCCTCAGTGGTAATGATAGTGTAGGATTGCTTTAGCTCACCGGTTTCTGTATCGGTCCATTGGGCATAAAAACCTGCAAACAACATAGGCCCGTCGTCAGCACCATAAATAAAATACGGTTGTTTTCTCTTTCCGATGGTTTGCCATTCAAAAAATCCGCTCACCGGAATCAAGCAAGGCTGTGATTTCCACGCATCCCTATACAATGGCTTCTCAGTGAGGGTTTCGCAGCGAGCGTTGAGACCATAAACGCTGAGCTCTTCGGCTTGCTGGGCCGATTTGCACCAATGGGGTACCAATCCCCAATGCATGGCCGATAGTTGGTAGGTGGGGTTTTCCTGGTTTATCACCGCTGTAATCACGGGCAGCAGGGGCCGATCGAATCCGCTGAGGAAGTAGCCGGGACCCGGCAAGATGCTTTGGGAACGGACAGATTCCGCGGCGAGGGTTTCCGTGGCGGGGGTTTCGGACGAAGGGGTTTCTCTCGCAGGAGATTCAGAAGCAGGGATTTCCGACGTTGGAATTTCCCAAGGCAATTGTATATCGAGGGCGCCTTCGCCCAGTTGCAACTTGGATTGCAGGGCCGTGGCAGAAAAATTGATGGCGTAACTGAAACACACAGGTCAAAGAAACGGCGCATTCGCCACATTTTGCGATTGTTGCCCAACTTTTTGATTTCGGCTTGCAAATTTTTTTGTTCCTTTGATATGTGATCATTGGTTTATCGAAAGAGAGAAAAAATCCACCCGACAATCGAGTGGCCCTGTCGCCCATTCAATGCATTGCCTTGCAGCAACGATACCCTGAAGTTCAAGTTGTGGTGGAATCGTCCCCAGCTAGGTGTTTTTCCGATGAAGCATACCGCGAAGTGGGCATCCAAGTGGTGGATTCACTGGAACATTGCGATGTGATTTTCAACATCAAAGAAGTACCCAGCGAGGCGTTGATTGCGGGTAAAACGTATTTCTTTTTCTCCCATACCATCAAAAAGCAGCCATATAACCGCACAATGCTGCAGAGCATTTTACAAAAAAACATCACCCTCATCGATTACGAAGTACTCCGCTACGAAACCGGCGCGAGGGTCTTGGGTTTTGGTCGATACGCGGGCGTGGTGGGCACCTACAACGGCCTGTTGGTTTACGGTAAAAAACACGGACTTTTCACTCTCAAACCAGCGCATGAGAGCAAAAACTACGCAGACATCCTCACACAATTGCTGCGCGTAGACTTACCCAACATGAGAATTGTGATTACCGGTGGTGGCAGGGTATCGCAGGGGGCTTTGGACCTACTTCGGGCCATTCAAATCAGAGAGGTGACCCCCAATCAGTACTTGCACATTGAATACAACGAACCCGTTTTCGTTCAACTCAATAGTCCGGATTTATACGTCCACCCAACGCTCAAGCAATGGGATACCAAGCATTTCTATCAACATCATGGCGAGTACATCAGTCAGTTCAAGGGCTATGCCGCTTGCACGGATTTGTTGGTGAATGGCATCTATTGGACCGAAGATTTGCCGCGATTGTTTGAAACGGAAGACACGCAGGATCCGAAAAAATTCAAACCCACGGTGATAGCAGACATCAGTTGCGATGTGGAGGGGAGCGTACCCATTACCTACAAAGCCACCAGCATCAAGGATCCGGTGATTGGTTGGAGCCGACGTACGCTATCGCCCTGTGAACCCTATACCGAAGATTCGGTGGATGTGATGGCGGTGGGAAATTTGCCCAACGAGTTGCCGAAAGATGCCAGTGAGGAGTTTGGTGAAATGTTGCTACAACTGGTTATGCCAGAATTCATGAGTGAAAAATCTCGATTGATCGAAGAAGCCACGATCACCCAGAGTGGGAATTTGACCGCACATTTCCAGTATTTGAGCGATTTTGTGCAGTAATATGCCCAGAATTTGCGAAATTTGCGGCGATTTTAAACAAACATGGCAACAAACCGCACTTTCACAATGATCAAGCCCGATGCTGTAGCAAACGGCCACGCAGGAAAAATTTTAGATCAAATCATTCAAGCCGGCTTCAAAGTAGTGGCATTGAAATACACCCAATTGAGCGAAGAGCGCGCAGGTGATTTCTATGGCATCCACAGAGAACGCCCTTTCTTCAATGATTTGGTGAGCTTCATGACCAGCGGTCCTATCTATGCGGCCATCTTGGAAAAAGACAACGCCATTGAGGATTTCCGCAAGTTAATTGGTGCCACTGATCCGCAGAAAGCCGATGCGGGTACCATCCGCAATTTGTTTGCCAAGAGCATCGATGCCAATGCCATTCACGGTAGCGACAGCGATGAGAACGCGGAGATTGAAGGCAACTTCTTCTTCGGTGCCGACGAGCGTTTCTAATGAAACACCACTTCAATGAAGTGGCTCCGAATACTATACGATTGAATCTGAATTGATTCCACGCAAAAGCCCCGGCTCGCCGGGGCTTTTTTTATTGATCGCCGTGGTGATCAAATGGGCAAACTACAAACAAGCCGTAAATCCAATACCATATAGATTTTACGGCTGTAAACGAGTTTCTATTTTTACTATCGCAATGGCCATTACGGTAATTTGCATTACGATAATTTGCAATGCATCAAATCAGCCAAACTCCTCCCCAATTTTCACGGATATTAGGGATCCTATCATGGTTACTCGCCAGACGAACTTTAATTTGCGATATTTGAAGCAAACCCATGAAAGAAAAATATATCTACAACCGGAATAACGACCTCCGCATATACCAAGGGCCCCGAAGCAGATTCGCCGAATTCACCTTCGCCCTCAGCGTCTTTTTTCAATTCATCAAAGGTTTCAGAAGCTTGCACTTTGAAGGTCCATGCATATCCATCTTTGGATCGGCTCGCTTCAAAGAAGACAATATTTACTACCAACAATCGCGTGAAATGGGCGCCCGCGTGGCTCAAGCAGGTTTCCACGTGGTCACTGGCGGCGGCCCCGGCGTAATGGAAGCCGCGAGCAGAGGTGCCAAAGATGTGGGCGGACATACGATTGGGGTGAACATCGAGCTGCCCTTCGAACAAAAACCCAACCCGTTTTTGGATGTTTGGGTCGATATCCGTTATTTTTTCGTTAGGAAAGTGTTGCTCTTCAAATACTCCGTGGGCTTTGTGATCATGCCCGGCGGATTGGGTACCCTAGACGAACTGTTCGAGGCCTATACCCTGGTACAGTGCGATAAAATTCCGCAATTCCCCATAGTGCTTTTTGGCAGCGAATATTGGCAACACCAAGTGGAACAGCTCAAAATGATGGAAGCCAAACACGCCATCTCCCCCGAAGACCATGATTTGTATTTGGTTACAGATAGTCACGACGAAGCCATGGAGTTCCTGCTCAGCAGAATTCACACCTACGCCCCCAAATACAAGACCTTCCGCAAGAAGTGGTGGCTTGGAGAACGCTAGAACATCGCCAAGCATCGGAGCATCCAAAAAATCTTCACTATCTTTGCACCTTTATGAAAGGTCCAATTTCTCAATTCATCGAAACGCATTACTTGCATTTTAACGCAGCCGCCTTGGTAGATGCTGCCAAAGGCTACGAAACCCACCTCACCGAAGGCGGAAAAATGATGGTTACCCTTGCAGGTGCCATGAGTACTGCCGAATTGGGCAAAAGCTTGGCCGAAATGATTCGCGCCGGCAAGGTCGATATCATCTCTTGCACCGGTGCCAACCTCGAAGAAGACATCATGAATTTGGTGGCCCACAACCACTATAAGCGCGTGCCCCACTACCGCGATTTGAGTCCGCAAGACGAGTGGGACCTCCTCGAAAACCACTACAACCGCGTTACCGATACCTGCATTCCTGAAGAAGAGGCTTTCCGTCGTTTGCAAAAGCACATCGAAGGCATCTGGAAAGGCGCTGAAGCCAAAGGCGAGCGATATTTCCCGCATGAATACATGTACCAAATCTTGTTAAGTGGCGAGTTGGAGCAGTACTACGAAATCGACCCAAAAAACAGCTGGATGTTGGCGGCGGCAGAGCGCAACTTGCCCATCGTGGTGCCAGGTTGGGAAGACAGTACCATGGGTAACATTTTCGCCAGCTACGTGATCAAAGGTCAATTGCAGGCCTCTACCATGAAAAGCGGCATCGAGTATATGACTTGGTTGGCCGATTGGTACGTGAAAAACAGCGATGGCAAAGGCGTAGGATTCTTCCAAATTGGTGGCGGTATCGCCGGTGACTTCCCCATTTGCGTGGTGCC
>JAIYBO010000027.1 GCA_027488495.1 Bacteroidota bacterium
CCAATAAGTTGCCACAGCTGGTAGAGGGGCTTCGCAAAACCATCGAAGAATGTGGGGGTGAGGTGAGGTTTAATACCAAAGTAGAGGGGTTTGTTGTTGCGAATGATGTGATTGAGGCATTGAAATTGAATGGCGGCGTTACCGAAAAGGTGGAACATGTTGTGTTGGCAACGGGTCATTCGGCGAGAGATGTGTTTGAGTTGCTGTTGGCGGCGGGAATTGATATCGAGGCAAAACCTTTTGCCATTGGCGTTCGGTTGGAACATCCGCAAACAATCATCGATCAGATTCAATATAAGTGTGAGGTGAGGGGCGATTATTTGCCACCTTCATCTTATAGTTTGGTGGAACAAATCCAAGGGCGTGGTGTATTTTCATTTTGCATGTGTCCGGGAGGAATCATCGCCCCGGCGGCAACGGCGGATGGAGAGGTGGTTGTGAATGGATGGAGTCCGAGTAAGCGAAATGGGAAGTTTGCGAATTCAGGATTTGTGGTATCTGTGGATGACAGGGATTTTGCAGGTTTTGAAAAGGCGGGTGAGTTGCGTGCCTTGAGGTATCAGCAGCATTGGGAGCAGATGGCATATGCTGCCACGGGGAGTTTGAGTGCACCTGCACAACGAATGGAAGATTTTATACAGGGGAGGGTGAGCGTTGATTTGCCAGAGAATAGTTATTTGCCTGGGTTGGTGAGTACGAACATCAATGAGGTGTTATCGCCTGTAATACATCAAAGGATTAGGGAGTCGTTGATTGTGTTGGGCAAAAAGATGCGGTCTTTTCGGAGTAACGATGGCATATTGGTGGGGGTTGAATCACGGACGAGTTCTCCAGTAAGGATCCCGAGATTGACAGACACTTTGCAACACACAAGGCTGAGGAATTTGTACCCTTGTGGTGAGGGGGCTGGATATGCGGGTGGGATTATGAGTGCGGCTTTGGATGGTATGCGGGTGGCTCAAGCGGTTGCGGGTTGATGCTGGTGAACTGAAAAAATATTTTCATCAGTTTTTACTAAAGTTTTTTTTAGTAAAAATCATTTTGGCTACAAAAAGTCATTATTTAATTTGCTTTTTGCGGGATTTTACTATTGAATATTGTTGTAAATTATAGTTTTTTGGTATTGTATTTTTAATGTAAAAATGTCAATGTTTTCAGTGTTTCGAGCCTGTTAGCACTGATATTGCAGTCTGTTTTGATCGTTGACAAAGTGATTGAAATAAAAGCGAAAAAAATTATAAAATATAAACCAATACCATGTTAAAAAATTACAAAAAAACAAATGCCTCGGGTTTGCTAAAATCCTTGGTTTCATTGTTGGTTTTGGGATCTAGTTGGTTGGGCTTACAAGCTCAATTATCGGGGTCTTACACCATCAATCCGGGGGCGGCGGCATCGTCTACGAATTTTACTTCGCTTGCAAGTTTTGTAACGTCGCTGAACACGAATGGGGTTTCGGGAAAGGTGACAGCAACATTTCAAGCAAACGAAACCAGTACTGCCAACATTACCTTTGGGGTTATTAAAGGGGTTTCGTCAACCAACACCGTAAACATTGATGGGAAGGGATTCAAATTCAGTAGTTCTGTTGCCTACATCATGGGTTCAACCACCACGTCTGCAAGTAACTCAGAAGTGATTCGTTTCACTGGTACTGATTATGTGAACATTTCTAATTTGGTGGTAGAAAATACCAATTCAGCTGTGAATAGCCGGATTGTTCGTTTCGAATCAAGTACTACAGATGCTTGTACTTACATCAATTTGGATGCTTGTACCTTTCAGTTTTCCGCAATTGCTTCAGGAACCACTGCTGGTGGTGCCTATGTGGTTTATGGTAACTCCGCAACCAGTATTTTTACCTATCCTACCTATGTAGTTGCGCAAAATACCGTGGTCAGTAATTGTTTGATGCGTACAACCAATAGTAACTCTCCTGGTCCTACTTATGGTATCTTGGATTGTGGTTCTTCTTCTTATTTTAGCTCAACTGCCAACAACAATACATTCAAAGGAAATACCATTCAGAATTTCTATTACTACGGGATCTATTTGAACTATGTGAATGGAGAGACTGTAGAAGGAAATGATATTTCTCGTGCCAATGCGACTTCTAATAATGCATACTCTTATTTGTACGGTATGTATTCTTATTATTCTTACGGTATTCAAATGGTAAAAAACCGAATCCATGATCTTCCGTATGCAGGAGCCAGTGGCACCGCCGGGTCAAGTTATATTTATGGTATTTATACCTATTACAATCGTCCGTCAACAGCACGTTCTTCGTTTGTAGATAACAACATCATTGAAAACTGTCTGTCTTATTACTATTTCTACGGAATCTATTCTTACTACTCATATAACCACAGTGTTTCTAACAACAAAGTGCGTTTCAACTCTAATTATTCCTATTATTTCTATGGTATTTATTCTTATTTCGATCAATTGGTGAAGTTGAATTCAAACCAGATAGATACCAACAGCAACAACGGCTATTATTTCTATGGTTTGGAAATTGGATACACAACTGGAAATAATGAATGTTCAGACAACAAAATTCGTTTTAATAAAAACAACAACAGTAGTTCCGGCTATGGCTTATATGGCATAGATCTTTATAATTACTCAGGCAACGCAAATTGGAAAATTGAACGTAACTTGATTTGGAAGAACGAAGCATTGGGTTATACCTACAGTTCTTTTTATGGGATGTTTATTTACTATTACGTTTCGGCAGACGTGAGTTCAAACATGGTTGTTGACAATGCCATGAACGGATACGATTACTGTATTTATTTCTATAATCCTTCTACCTCTTATCCATTGCGTTTTTACCAGAACACCATCTACATGGATAACTCACGTTCAAATTATTACTACCGCGATCACAATGGATTTTATGGTGGTAACTATGGTTCAACATCTTTGATTGGTAACATTATCATGTTGACCAATTCTTACTCTTGTTCTCAGATGTATATTTATGGTTCTTCAACGGGTTTGACAATAGACGATAACTCGTATTTCGATACAAATAATCTAGACAATTTCTGGTACAATCCCAATGGTTCAGGATCGAATTTCTCTGGATGGATGGGGACGAATTTGCCAGGCAAGGGAGAGAAAAATCAAAACCACAGATTTAAAGACATCGCAAAAATCGATTACCGCTCTCAAGTTTTTGAAAACCAAAACAATGTCAAAGAAACTACTTGGGTATTGAATGATGTTACAAAAGCGGCGCGTAATAAAGTGAAGAACGATCGTGGAGCTGTAGAGAATTTCATGGACGCAGAGGTTACGAAATCTGATTTTTCGGTTCCATCTTCGGTTTGTGCGGGTTGGGAATCAACCAATGTGAATTTGTATGTAAAAAATAATTTCATCGATACCATTTATGGTTTCAATGTGTCTTACAGCATCAACGGTAAAGTGACTACCCAGTTGGTGACTGATAAGATTTTGGCTGGTGCAACGCAAAAAATCACATTCAATGTGCCTATGTCATTGACAATTGCGGGACCTACAACAATCAAAATTTACTTGGATATCCCAGATGATAATACCAAAAATGATTCATTGACATTCACGACCAACGTGAAACCAGCTCCAGGCGGAGGGTTTTATGAATTCTCAACCAAAACTACCACGCCAAATACTGCTGTATACCAACGTGGCCGTCCTTACGATGTAACCGTTTTGAATCAGCCCGTGATTTATGATGTAGTTGCACCAAGGATTTACAGCAACAGTACTTATGGTACTTCTTTGCCGAACAATTGGTATGCCACAGTTCAAGCATATACCCAGGCGGGTAAAGCCATTACTGGTGCTACTTTGACTGCGCCAAGTGGATCAACCAATATGGAAGTGCAATTCAAAACAGCTGATGCGACTCTTGAAGATAGTTTCGTGACAGTGATATTGAAGGTTACAGACAACAACAATGGTTGCGATACATTCATCAAACGTAAAGTGTTGATTTATCCTTCAATCAACGCCGACTTCAAAGTGCCATCAAGAATTTGTAACGGTGATGCGGTTTTGTTTGAAAATCTTTCAAAGGTTAATTCTGGTGGAATGGAATTCTTCTGGAATTTCGGAACTGGTAACGCCGCTGATACTTCAAATGCCCCCGAACCAGTATTCCAATATAGTGGTGCAGGTAAATACAAAGTGACATTAACCGCGAAAACAGTTCCATTGGGATTTGTATTCACCAAAACGATTGATGTAGATGTGAATGCAATTCCAAAGGTTGCGTTTGACAAAGCGAATGCGTGTTTGGGTCAAGATTTGGTGTTCACCAATAAAACCAACCCGTTGACCGCTAAAATGACCTGGGATTTCGGAAACGGAGCAACTGCAAGCACTACTGATGCCAAATACAAGTATGGCAAAGCGGGTACTTACAACGTAACGTTGAGCGCAGATTTGAATGGTTGTGTTGCCAAAGTGACTCAAAAAGTATATCAATTCGAAAAGCCAGTAGCTAAGTTTGCTTTGACTTCGGGCACTTGTGATAATGACGAGTTTGTTTTTGAAAATCAGTCTACCATTGGTAGTGGTTTGATGGGTACATTGTGGAACTTTGATGACAACGGCAGCGTAAGTACTGATGTGAATCCAACTTATTCATTCTCAAAGGCAGGTAAGAAAAATGTAAAATTGATTGCTTCTTCTGAATTTGGTTGCACGGATTCAATGATTAAAATCGTTGAAGTGCGTGAGTCACCCAAAACTGGATTTACCAACACCCCAGCGTGTTCTTTGACTCCAACAGTATTCACTAACACAACTGCTGATGTTGCAGGTGCAGTGGCTAATTATGCTTGGAATTTCGGAGATGGAACTAACAGCAACACAAAATCACCTTCACACTCATGGAGCAATTTGGGTCCAAAGAAAGTAACCTTGCTCGTTACTTTGGATAATGGTTGTAAATCTGAGGTTTCCAAAAACTTAAGTGTGTTAACACAGCCCAAAGCGAGTTTTGTAGCTGCGGATGTTTGTGCTGGCGATCAAGTGATTTTTGCTAACAATACGACTTGGCCCCAAGGTGATATTAGCTACAATTGGGATTTTGGGGATAATACCTATTCTACCAGTAGCGACCCATCAAAGTTGTATAACATCGTTCAAACAACGAGTTACAACGTAACGTTATATGCATACATTGCTGGCGGTTGCGCAGATTCAATCACTCAGCGTGTGACGATCAACGAAGCGCCCCGTACTTGCGATTTCCAATCAGCCCCAGATTATGCTCACAGTTTCTATGGTATTCGCGTTGAGCCTGTAAATGCGTCTGGTGTTGCTGGTGGACAGAACAACGTAGATTACACCTGGATTTTTGCAACAGGTGGTACTTTGAAGTCGAAAGACGTAAATGCAGCTGTAAGCTATGACCTTCAGTTTGATGGCGAATATGAGGTTACCATGAAAGCAGTTGTACGTCAGACCGGTTGCGAATGTTCAAAAACCAAAAAGGTTTTGATGAACCGTGCGGCAGTGAAGGATTTGCAAGAAGTGGGTGTAGCGGTATATCCCAACCCAACTGCAGGTGACATCAAAGTGGCTACCTCTGAAACCTTTGGCGCAAACATCACAGTGAATGTGATGAGCATTGAAGGTAAGATGGTGAGCAGCAGAACAGTTGCAAACGAAGGAGTGATGAACTTGAACACAGATGGCTTGAGCAACGGAGTGTACTTGGTACAAGTAACTTCAGGTAGCAAGCAAGTGACCAAGAAAGTTACGGTTCAGAAGTAATTGATATTTTCCATAAGTAGAAAAAAGAGGGGTTGCCA
>JAIYBO010000172.1 GCA_027488495.1 Bacteroidota bacterium
CATTGCCCGATCAGTGGGCTTTCAAACAGGTGACCAAATTTTGGCCTTGAACGGCGTGACAGTTGATAATTTGGATGCTCAATTTGGCGATCCCACTTTTCTTACCACAGATAGAAAGGAAATTCAAATTCGCAGAACGCGTAAAACAGTTGCAGTGAACGATTCGCTTGCTACAGCGATGAACTTCACGTCATATGATACCACCATTGTGATGCCTGATAATTTTGAGGAATTGTTGGGTGCGAAATCAGATTTGCCCTTCTTCGCATCCCGTGTGATGTTCAAAATCGGCAAAGTGATGGGTGGAAGCAATGCGGAAAAAGCGGGTTTGGATGTGGGTGATGTGATTGCCTCAGTGAACGGCGAAAATGTGCTTTCTTTCTATGAATTCAAAGAATTGCTCGTAAAGAATGCGGGTGACAAGGTGGTTCTTGAAGTCATTGATTCAACCCAAAAAGTAACCAAACTCAAAGCGGATATTGGCGAAGATGCTACCCTGGGTTTCCAACCCCAATTTTTTGGATTCGAGAACAAAGAAAAGGTGGTTAAATATGGCCTGGGAAAATCTATCAATTTGGGGGTGAGTCGCTCCTTCGGGTTGATCGGTGCCAATGCAAAAGCCCTAGGCAATGTAGCTACGGGTAAAACAGATCCTTCAAAATCTCTCGCGGGTCCAGTAGGAATCGCTCAGATGTTTGGAAGTACCTGGGATTGGTTGAATTTTTGGACTTTGACAGCGATGTTGAGTTTGGTGTTGGCCTTGATGAATATTCTGCCCATTCCTGCCTTGGATGGCGGCCATGTAATGTTCTTATTGTATGAAATCATCGCCCGTAGACCAGTGTCGGATAAAGTATTGTATGTTGGTCAAGTGATAGGCATGGTTATCCTATTGTCATTGGTGGCCTTCACTTTTTGGGTAGACATTGCCCGCGCTTTAGGACTGTAAGATGGAAAATCCATTTGCTTTTTTTGGCATCGAACCTTCTTTGATCATCGATGAAAAAGCTTTAAGAAGAAAGTATCTCGATATACAGCGAGGATCTCACCCTGATTTGCAATCGCATGTTGTTGAGCCTTCTGCGGATGACTCTGAAAAGGCCAATGAATTTTACAAATCTCTCATGAATAGGGAGTTGAGGGTGAAGTCTTATTTGATGCTGAAATCGAACTCAGACATCAAAGACAATCAGCTACCCACTTCGTATTTGATGGACATGATGGATTTGAGCGATGAAATTGAATCAATGGATCGCAGCGATGAAGTTCAAACCAAGAATGTTGAAGCAATGTTGTTGGAAAAGGAAACTGCATTGGAAGCAGAATTTGCTGCGATTGCCACGAACACAGTTCCGGATATTGAATCATTGGTTTTGTGGTATCAAAAACAGAAATATTTATTGAGATTGCGCAAAAATTTCGAAGGAATTGAGGAGTTTTAATTCGCGGAATGTAATTTTACCCTGTAGATTTAAATGTAAATCAACGCTTTGATGCCCATTGAATGACAACCAGAACCACACTCAAAACACACGCCGAAATTCGATTGATTTTTCAACGAATGGCTTGTGAAATCGCGGAAGCTTTTGCAGATGAAACAGAATTGTATCTCGTGGCAATCAACCAACGAGGTATGGCAATCGCATTGGAAATCAATCATGAATTGGATAGAATATTGCCCAACTGCAACGTATCGCTCGGGAATGTACAAATCTCAGATGATTATCGTTGGGAAGGGGTGGTGCCGAACATGGTTGCACTCACAACACCTGTAATCATTATTGATGATGTAATTCACTCTGGCGGTACTGCAATGCAATTACTCGTGGATTTGTATGAACGTGGTTTTGATACAATCAGAACTGCTTTTTTGGCACAAAGAGAGCACCGGAATTACCCCATCTACGCAAATTTCGTGGGGGTGTCCATAGCAACAACATTGCAAGAACATGTGTGGTTCAACAATGAAAATCCTGGTGATTTACAATTGTATTTAATTTAACCATGGTTGTTGGGCCACGGATTGCCCAATTATGCCGTCTAATAAAAACTTCTTTACCCGAGTTTTGTTACATTTGAATCAATGATGTTTCGCTTTTTCCATCTTTTTCTGCTGTGCGCTTTAGTCAACGTGCTGAATGCCACACACATCGTTGGAGGCGAAGTAACTTATAAATATTTGGGAAGCAATCAATACAAGATTCGATTAGACCTCTACATCGACTGTCAGAACGGAAACCCACAAGCCATTTCATCCGATGCCACCGCATACATTGGGGTATTCAACGGCCAAACAAGAAACATGTTGGGTGGCTACCCAAAACAGATTAGCAGACAAGGTCCCAAGCGCGTTGTGAAAACCAATTACAATTGCATTGTTCAAGCGCCAAATGCCTGTGTGGATCAGTATTGGTACGAAGCCACATTTACACTGCCTCCAATTACCGGCGGATATTATGTGTCATTTCAGCGCTGCTGCAGAAATGGTTCTATAGACAATTTGATTGATCCAGGCGGAACCGGAGCCAACTATTGGACCTTGATACCTGATGCAAGAACTTTATCGAACAAAAAAGAAAACAATTCAGCGGTATTCAAAGAATTGCCACCCAATTTCCTTTGTACCAATACGCCTTTGAAATTTGATCACAGTGCAATTGACGCCGATGGCGATAGTCTTGTCTATGAATTGTTTAAACCATTTACCGGCGGTACATCGAATATGCCTCGCCCCGATCAAGGAGCCAATGGCGATCTTCAACAGCCACCATTTTCACAAATTTCATGGGGACCATCTTACCGCGATACCTTTCAGATTGATGGCAATCCGCCCCTGCAAATTGATAGAAATACGGGTTTCATGACGCTGACCCCAACCAGAACGGGTCAGTTTGTAATTGGGATCTTGGTAAAGGAGTATCGAAATGGGCAATTGGTTGGCATTACACGAAGAGACTATCAATTCAATGTGCAGAGTTGTGTGATTGATGTGGTGGCCTCTTATTTTGTGCCTACTTTTATCTGTGGTTATAAATATCGCTTCCAAAATAAGAGTTCCAGTGCGCAGCGATATCATTGGGATTTTGGTGTAGACACCTCAACGAGAGATACATCCAATCTGGGAAGTCCTACATTCACGTTTCCACATGCAGGCAAATTCAAAGTGAAGTTGTTTGCTTACAAAAACAAATGTGTAGACAGTTTCGTTGCCTATGTGAATGTTGTGGAGCCACTCAAACCTGAATTGCCCTCAGATACTATTATCTGCCCGGGTGGAAGAGTGAAATTGAAGTCGAACATCTTAGCGGAAGCCTACAAATGGAGCACAGGCGCAACAACTGATACCACAAGTACGGCCAAAGAGGGGTGGGTGTGGTTGGATGTTTATTCCAAAGTGTGTTCTTGGAGAGATTCAATGAGAATTACGATCGATAGAAGCATAGTTTCTGCGTGGGGCGATACGGTTTATTGTAGCGACGATAAATTCAATCGTACAGTGGGCGCCGCCAACGGGATGGCGAAATATACTTGGAGCACTGGTGAAACCACACAAACCATCGTAGTAAATAAACCTGGGAAAGTTTACGTTGTGGGAGAAACCCCCAATTTTTGTAAATCAAAAGATTCTGTCATTGTAAGCCAATTTACACCCGTGCAGGCTGCAGTGAATGATACAGTAGTTTGTCCGGGAGTATCGTTCCCATTTGATTCAAAGGTGAATATTGGAGGGTCTACTTCAGTTTTATGGAGCAACGGAGCTACTACCAAAGTGGCAAATATTTCAAATCCTGGTACATATTGGTTGAAGATCACCGTGGGTTTGTGTTCGGATAGGGATACTTTTACATTAAAGAATTTCCCTTACGAATTGGATTTGGGTAGGGATTTGCGGTATTGCAATCAGATAGATACTACACTTACTATTACACTTCCGGGTGTTTCGAGAATTGTATGGAACAAAGAAGTGATAGGAAGAGATTACGACCTCAAACAGCCAGGAAAAGTAGTGGTAGAGTTGTTCAATTCCAACAATTGCCCCGAGAAAGATTCAATCAATGTGTTGCTATTCCCAAATCCAACACTCAATTTGGGTTCAGATACATCGCTTTGTTTATCTGAAAACCCTGTTTTGGATGCAGGTCCTGGAATGATATCTTATAACTGGAGCACCGGTGCAAAAACTCAAACCATATTGGCTTATGACAGTGGCGTTTATTGGGTTCGCGTGAAAGATGTTGAAGGCTGCGTTTCGGTGGATTCCATCAATATGAAGAAGCTCAAAGATTTGTTTCCATCAAATATCTTTATGCCAAATGCCTTTACCCCCAATGGAGATGGAAGGAATGATCAATATCCTTTGAACCAATACCAGGTAAAAGGAGCGTTGTACAACATCAAGATTTTCAATCGCTGGGGCGAAAAAATGATGGAATTGAATAGTCCAGACATCAACTGGGATGGAAATATCAACGGGAAACCAGCGCCAGAAGGGGTTTATATTTTCATGGCCTATTGGATTGGTTGCGATAACGAAAAGCGTTCGCTTCAAGGGAATTTTACCCTACTTAGATAATTCCCTCGTTTCAAATTGGTTGGTCCCCGAGATAATGATGTAATTTTACAATCACATCGTATTTTATGCTGAAACAGTTAATCAAAAACGCCAAAATCGTGTCTGACCTTCAAATCATCGAAGGGGATTTGTTGATTTCAAATGGGATCATTGAAAAAATAGCGCCCCAAATTTCTGCGGATGCTACAATGCAAGTGATCGATGCCAATGGGGCCTATCTCATTCCGGGTGTCATCGACGATCAAGTGCATTTCAGGGAACCAGGTCTAACCCACAAAGCCAATATTTACACAGAGAGTAGGGCTGCTTTGGCTGGGGGTACTACGTCGTTCATGGAAATGCCCAACGTGAATCCACAAACGGTGACCAACGAATTGCTTGAACTGAAATACGAATTGGGTGCGGCCTCATCGGCAGTGAATTACTCGTTTTATTTAGGTGGGACCAACGACAACCTTGAAGAGGTGAAAAAAGTGAACCCAAGAAATGTCTGCGGTGTGAAAATTTTCATGGGAAGTAGTACGGGCAATATGCTGGTAGATCAGGAAGAAGCACTCAATGGATTGTTCGCCAATTCTCCCATCCTCATTGCCACGCATTGTGAATCTGAAAGCCGAGTGAAGTCGCGTTATGCAGATGCCCTTGCGCAGTATGGTGATAATATTCCAGCCAATCAACATCCCATCATTCGCGATGCGGAAGCGTGTTATTTGTCGTCCTCATTTGCCATGGAACTTGCAAAAAAGCACAACAGCCGATTGCATATTTTACACATCACATCGGAGAAGGAAACGCATTTGTTTCGGAATGATATACCATTGAAGGATAAGCGGATTACAGCCGAAGTGTGTGTGCATCATTTGCACTATTCAGACGCTGATTATAGCACTTTGGGTCATTTGATCAAATGCAATCCGGCCATCAAAACCCAAAATGATAGGGAAGCTTTGTGGTCAGCCTTGTTGGATGATCGGTTCGATGTAATTGCCACTGATCACGCGCCGCATACCTGGGAGGAAAAGCAAAATCTTTATCCCAATGCACCATCGGGCTTGCCTCTCGTTCAGCATGCGCTGTCGTTAATGATGGATTATGTGGCCAAAGGGAAAATCACCATCGAGAAAATGGTTGAGAAAATGTGTCACAATCCCGCCATTTTGTATCAAATTGAGAATCGTGGTTATGTTCGTGAAGGGTATGCCGCCGATTTGGTATTGCTCAAACAAAATCCAAACGTGAACATCCAAACGCAAGAATTCACCGTGAATAAGTCGAATTTGTTGTATAAATGTGCGTGGTCACCCATGGAAGGACATACATTTTCATATGCACCGAGCAAAGTGTGGGTGAATGGTACCTTGAGTTACAGCGATGGATTGATTGGTGAATTGAATCCGCAACGACTCCTGTTCAACAGGTGATTTACATCATCCGAGAACGCTTTACGAAAAAAGCCGTAAGCACTTGTTCGATGGGGTTTGATACATCCGCCGAAAAGTGGTCAATGCCCAATTGAATGCAATGGTTTTGAATGGTTTTTTGTCGTTCGATTTCTCGCTCGATGTAATGAGTTTTGATTTCTGTGGGTTGTAATTTGATGCTTTCGTTGGTTTCCAAATCAATGAATTTCACTGGGCGATTTCCCAAATCCATGTTGAATTCATGCTGATTGTGTTGAATTTGTAACAATAGGATTTCACATTTTTGAAATCGCAACATAGCCATGTATTTCCAAAAAGAAGCCTCCGCGTTTGCCTCGTGTGGTCCCCACAACAAATCACTCATAATCACCACCAAATGCCTTCGCCCAACTTGTAAAACGGCGTCTTCAAAAGTTAGCGTGGCAATTTCCTTATTGGACTCCGTGTTTTGCCAATATTGAGACAATTTTCCAATCTGCTGTTGCAAATGTGATCGAGTACTTTTGATGGCGCTTCGATATCCAAATCCATTTTCATCAAAAATCCCCAATGAAAAACTGTCTTTTTGTTGCTGTAGTAATCCACCCATTACACCAGCCGCCAAAACACCCATTTTCAACTTTAAATATTGCTGTTTGGGATACCACATACTGCCCGAAGTATCTAGCCACAAATGCGCTTTTAGATTGGTCTCTTCGTCGAACTGTTTGATGTATTTCTTGTCGGTTCGAGCCAATAATTTCCAATCGATGTTTTTTACGCTTTCTCCGGGGTTGTAAGGGCGATGTTCCGCAAATTCAACTGAAAATCCCCTGAAAGGACTCTTGTGCAATCCCGCAATGAAACCTTCCTTGGCTTTATTGGCCAAAATTTCAAAGTTGGAGAAAGATTGAATTTCTTCTAATAACACAAGTTGAAATTTAAAATCCTTTTTGGAATGATTCTGTATCATTCAGTTGATAGATTTCATAAAAAAGGCCGGCGAGCCGGCCTTTTTCGAAAGTCATTTTATTTAGAGTTGTGCATCAATTTTAGATGCAATGTTTTGCTTTGGCACTGCACCTACAATTTTATCAACCAATTGACCATTTTTGAAAATCAAAAGGGTAGGGATGCTGCGCACACCGTAGTTCATGGAAATGTCTGGATTCTCATCTACGTTCAATTTTCCAATGACTGCTTTGCCTGCATATTCATTTGAAAGCTCATCGACCATTGGACCGATCATGCGGCAAGGACCACACCACTCTGCCCAAAAATCTACCAATACGGGTTTGTCTGATTGCAATACAACTTCGTTGAAGTTGCTGCTTGTGAATTTTTCTGCCATTTTGCTGATTTTTATAATTACGAATTTATGAAATTTATACGGGTTAAAGGATAATTTCTTTATTTCTCGCAACTCCAATGCCAAACAAAGCGTAGTCATAATAAACCGGATCATGAGGCCTAAATGCACGCAATCTGTCGGTGAGTTCCACACATGACTGCCAATCTGACTTATCGCGATTCAACAATCCCAATTCCATGGAGATGCGTTGGACATGGACATCGAGCGGACATAAAAGTTCGGAAGGTGAAACTTTGGACCAGATGCCAAAATCAACGGGCGATTTCTTGCGAACCATCCATCTGAAATACATATTTAAACGTTTGCACGCGCTGCCTTTCAACGGTGATGCCAGGTGTTTGTCTGTTCTTGTTTGATGAGGGAACGCCTTCCAAGAAGTTTGAAAAGCCATGAGGGCCTCAAAAATGTGAGTTCCTATGGGCGCCTCAACTACATCCTGGGTGAAAAACAAATCCTCCAAACTCGGCGCCGTTTGATAATGCTGCTTGAAGAATGAAATCATAGAAACCACATCATCGCCATTCAAAGTGCGATGCACAAATGACTGAAATCGCTTTAAATCTTTGGGCTCGTGCTGAGTAATA
>JAIYBO010000157.1 GCA_027488495.1 Bacteroidota bacterium
TGGCCAAATGTGTACCGCCACCCACGGTGCCAATCACCAAATTGGGTAGCAACAAGGTAATTCTTATACCATCGGGGTAAATAGAAGATCCCAAGGCTTCCAAATTGAGAAAGCCAGTACTTGATTCATGGATGCAAGCCAAATCCTGCCCGGTCGCCAAAAAAATCCCAGCGATCGCATTGGCCACATTCACGTTGAATCCCACCATGCCTGATTTTTTTGCGTACTCAACCGACGGTCCGAAATACTTCAGTATGGTTTCTGGTGTGGTGCGCAATACCTCATGAATCACCTGTCGAGGTATATCGCAATGAGCCGTTACCCTTACGCCCCTGCCTTCGGTGATATTACTTTGCGATACTTTTTTGTCTGATGCGCCATTGCCCTCAATGATGAATTCGAACAAACATTCAGGGAGTTCCGCCCTCAATCGCTCAGCCATGTACAACAGCGCATGCCAAGTGCAAGTGGTGGTCATGTTTTGCCCTGAAGCATCCCCGGTTTCGTAAATGAATTTCAGATTCAACGCAGTTCCCAGCGGCTCCAATACAATTTGAAGCAATTTGGCGTGGTTGGAATATTCTTCGGCGTGTTCTTTGATGGCTTTGAAATGCAGAGGAATCCATGTCATTACGGGTTCCATGTGCGCTTCGTTCTCAAACAAAAACATGGGTGATCTCACCATCCTTTGCCATTCAACTTGTGCCTGAAAACCGTTGCTGCGCGCGATCACCTTCGCTCCACGGTTCATGCTGGCCACCAAAGCCCCTTCCAATGTGCCTACTGGCGCGTATACCAATTCTTGAACGCCGTTTTGGTTGAAGGCGATTGGACCCACCAATCCAATGGGGATTTCGGTGCTGCCAATGAATGATTCGATGTTGTTTTGGATGGATTGGGTGTCGAGTTGATGATTGCCCATTGCCTCATGTACGATGCCATGCTCCCGCATAAATGCTTGCCGCAATTCTGTGGCAGTTCGGGTAGAAAGGCCCCGACCGGGTACAAGGGGTAACTCAGACAGCATATTGGGTTCAAACAACACTGCATCAAGGCAGCATCATAAACAAAGGTATTTCATTCATGGCACAAGTGAATGGCAAGGAAATGGCGCCGTTCTCCATTCACGGTTGAATTGGAACAATCTTTTGCGTTTTTTACCAAATTGTTATCGATTTGATCTCGTTGTTACGGAAAATCGCAAAAAGATTTTTTCGGGTTTACGGAAAATCGCAAAAAATAATTAGGGTAAGAATAGGGGTGTTAGGGCACAAATAGGGGTGTGGTGCCATTGGGTGTGACCAAGAAATATTGACCGGGAACCCAATGGTTGATTTGCAATGTGGTTTTTCGATCCTCACTCATCATTCCGCGTGGTGATTCAGCCCAAACCCTACCCAATACGTCCACAATTCGGTAATTCATGCCGGCATTTAAACCCCAATCAATGCTCAGCGTTTGATTCTCGATGTGCCACACAACGTTGGATTTTTGCCCAGATTTGGGGCCGTTGTGAACAGACAGTTTTTGCGCGTAACAGGTATCGTACTGCCACAATGTGCTGGAATCTTTTACAATGCGATTGGCAATGCCTCGGATCAGGTTGTGGTCTGTGTCTGTGATGCCCGGATGGAAAGCCGTTGACGTAACATCCTTTGAAAACAAACTCCGGTAAATGGTCATGGCAGCCAAGTGCGTGCCGGCCGCAGACGGGTGTGATCCATCGCCTTGATACAACTCTATTGAACTGCTGGCCCTTACATCGCGCCACACACTCCCAACTGGGGCTACGTTGGCTTTGTTGTCTTTGGCCATGGCGATGTAATTCTGTCGCAACAGCTCATTCATGCCTGAAAATGTGCAAACCGGTGGCCAAAATGCACAATTAGAAGCGTCGCCACTTTGTCGGCCCCACGTCATATAAAACATTATTTGCACGCATTTTTTTGCGGATCGGGCCGAATCAACCAAGGTTTTGGCATAAGGAAAACACTCTGCCTCAACCTGCTGGGGTGGGAAAGAGGGGAGCTGACTTTGTTCCTGTAAAACGATGGCATCATATGCACCGCTGGCCAATTCTGCCAATACCTGCGGATCTGTGCTATGTCGCTTAAATGTGGTGCCTCCGGGCGATATCGCTGTGAATTCAAAGGTGTCACCCAAACTCTCGGCCACTTGTTTTGTCCAATTGGGCAAATCGTTCACGGCCGTGTAGCTGTTGCCAATAAACAGGATTTTTTTAATGGCTGGTTTTTGGGCTTGCGCTGAACAAAGGGTAAAAAACGACAACAATGTGGTTGCGAGTGCTTTGGATTGCATTCTGCAAATATCCTTGTTGGTTATCAGATTTTCGCTGTTCTCAATATCTTCGTGATACAATTTAAGCCCATGAGTATTCAATTTCGCCCTGCAATGCGCACCGTTTTGAGTGCAGTTGCCCTTTTCGTTTCAATTTTTTCCAACGCACAATCCAACAAATTGCCAGTGGCTCAGAATGCGGCCCGACAGGAATTTGATGCGAAAGATGGGTACTTGAATGAGAGGGTTTCGCAGATGGGAGAGGATGGTTTGATGATGACATCGCGAAGCAGCAAAGCAGACGATGGCGTTTATATGTTTAGATACAACGTGATCAGCACGAGTTTGTCTGAGGTTGAGGATGTTTTGCTCCCTGTAGACCGGGCTGTGGCGTTAAGCACATTTAGTTTTTTGTCGCCCACACATTTTCACCAGTTCATTTATTCAAGAACGAAATTTGTGATTCATAGCATCCCACGCAGGGGGAAGATCAAGCCGGTAGAGGTGTCGGGTGAATTTCCCATCAAAGGAATCGCGCAACAATTTACGGTTGTGAACAACCAAGCGGTGATTGCTGCTCGCACAAAAACGGGACCTACCTTATTGTTTATCGATTGGAAAACAGGCGATATTCAGGTTGAGCAGGTTCCCATTCCCGCGGGTTTCAAGGCGAAAGCGTTGGGCATCATCAATTTGCAGGACTTGTCAAACACGGGTGAAGTTTCCCTGGTTTATGGCATCAATAAATCAAAAGTGGGTCCAAAGCGCTGGTGCATTCGATACAATGCCAATGGTGAGATGGCGGGCAATGTAGATATTTCTCCCGGACCTGAAGCGCTGTTGATGGATGTGAAAGTATCGGCGATTTCAAAATCCAAGTACATCTATAGCGGGACGTATACGAAAAACGTACGTACCAAGTTGGCCAGCGCTGCCCAAGGGATTTTCTTTGCAGAAAGCGATGCTAGTACCCTCAAATATGTGAAGTTTACCAACTTTTTAGATCTACAAAATTTCGTAGAATTTTTGCCCAAGAAAACGCAAGAACGAATCGAACGGAGAAAAGAAAGAGCCGCCGATGATGGCAAAGAATTGGCGTACAATTACCTCATGACCATTCACCCCATTGTTTCAACCGCCGATGGATACTTTTTGGTTGGGGAAGCATTTTATCCCCAATATCATACCGAAACCTATTACGTAAACGGCAAGCCCCAAAACCGCAGGGTGTTCGACGGTTACCAATATACCCACGCCATTGTGGTGAAGTTCGATATCAACGGAGAGCGTAAAATGGATCAGTGTTTGGGCATGCGATTGGTGGATCTGCCAATGACCATCGTACACAACATTTCTTTGAATGTGTCTGTAGCCAATCAAGTGACCTTGAGTTATGCCAACGATCGATATTTGGTGAGCAAAACCTTCAGCCATGCAGGCACAGAAATCGATAAGAAACAGGTGGAAGTGATGAGTACGGGTGATGAAGATGAGAAAATCCGACAGTCAACCGCCACCATGCGCCACTGGTACGGACCATATTTCGTGGCTTACGGATTTCAAACAATCAAAAAATCTGGCTCAGGCAAGCGCCGCGTGTTTTACATCAACAAGTTGCAGATGTAGTTTTGGCATTGCATTTGATACTATGGGATGTTACTAATTTGAATATCCCAGCAATCCCATCGCTCATGAAAATCAACCGCTTCCAGAACTTCTTTTTCGCTCCCAAGCATGTTTTTGTTGCCTTGATTGTGGCGATGATGATGTTTTTCTCAACGGGTCAACTTTCAGCCCAGCGCATCAATATGATTGACATCATTGGCGATGTAGATTCTGTTGCGGCGGCATTTACCAAATCAGGATTGAAATTGGTGGCCAAAAACAGCGAGGATTATCGCTTGGTGGGCAAGATGGCCGGCGAAAACATTGAATTGCGCTTTTATTTTACGCCCATTTCGAGGTTGGTGTATAAAGGGGTTGTGATTACCGAGAAGGCATTTGCTCCCGATAGCGTGCATGCGGCTTTTACTGCTAGGGTTGCCAAGATTTCGAAGCGATATATCACGCCAGAAATCTGCTTTTTCGCCGATGGTACTTCGGTGAGATATGTGGCACCCACACCCGCTGCACCTGGTGCAGAATCCCCTTTGTTGATTACCAGCGACATTCAAAAAATCGCTTGGGAAAACATGACGTATTTTATCAATTTGAGGCTGTATTGCTACAAACGTGCAGATGGTAGAATTGTCACCGAATATGTGGTGAAAAACAACGAAACCAAATACAACGCGGAGATGTTGATGATGCCCAAAGGCGGCGACGCACTTGGGTTTTAATGAAGTTTACTGGGCAGAGCGCAACCGCAGGTGTCGCGAAATTTTGTAAGGCGCCCAGGCCAAGAAAAACAATCCCAATGCAATCACATCGCCCTGAATGATGTACCAAGGCCAAGGTCCGAGAATATCTAAAATGGATGCGCTAAAGGGTTTGTGGGCCAAAAAGAAATAATTCGCCGTATCGCCCACCACGTAGTTGATGATCAGGCAAGCGACGGTGAAGACTTGCAAAGCGGCATAGGCCTGAAACAACTGTTTCATTTTTAATTCTGGTTGCCTGAGTGTAAGCAAGTGAATCACAAACATCACCAA
>JAIYBO010000174.1 GCA_027488495.1 Bacteroidota bacterium
ACTAATGAATCATTTCTAACGAATTAACTTTTAACAACAAGAAGATGAAAATTAAAAATTATATCAACCAGAAGATGAAGGGCCTCGCGCTCTTCATCGGTATGGGATTGTCGTCGGCAGTGGCCTTCGGACAGATGAATGGTAGTTATACCATCGATGCGGCGAGTGCGGCGAGTTCAACAAACTTTGTGAGTTGGACAACCTTCGCAACAGCATGGAACGCAGCGGCCATAACAGGTCCGGTAACTGTAGATGTTAAATCGAACATCAACATAGGTACTGCTTTTGTTACGTTGAATGCCAACGCGGGAAGTAGTGCTACCAATACATTGACTATCAATGGAAATGCTACTACAATGACATATACCAGTACTTATGCAGCATTGCGTTTGAACGGGGTAGATTACATGACATTGAAGAACATGACGATTGAAAACAACAATACCACTCCCGGTGGAATTTGGATCACCAATCAATCTGATTACAATACCATATCTGGTTTGAATATTTACTTGAGCAACAATACTTTGGCAACCTCAGGTGCCTATTACGTTGCGATGAGTACATCGGTGAGCAGTCCAACTTCTACGGGTTCTGCGGCAACAGGAACTACTGGTCAGCCCGGTTCTTTCAATACCATTGAAAATTGTAACATGTACACGGCTTCTGGAAACGTAGGTCCATACTATGGTGTTACTTTGTCTGGAAATACTTCCAACTACACCACCATCGGACAGAACAATACTTTGAAAGGAAGTACGATGAAGAACTTTTACTATTATGGTGTTTATCAAGCGTATACCAATGGTAACCAAATTGTGAATAACGATTTCTCGCGTGCAAATGCAACATCGGGTGGTAGTTCTTCTTTGTATGCGATTTTCTCTTCATATTCTTATTCTACTTCAAGAAGTACACAGTTAAATGGCAATGCCATCCACGATTTGCCGTTTGCTGGCGCCACAACGTTGACCTCGAATTTGTCGAGTTTCTATTTGATTTACAACTATTACCCTTATGGAAATACAACGTATAGAACTCAAATGTTGGGCAACAATATGTACAACATCTTCTCTACAACAAGTACTACTTACGGTATTTATGCTTACTATCCTCAGTACATAGATATTCAAAACAATGTGATCGACAATATTCAGTCTAGTGGTGCTTCTGCAACCAACTACATGATGTATTTGTACTATCCATCTCAAGTTACAGTGAACAACAACACCATCAATAAAGTGGTGAGTAACTATTATTTGTACAATTTCTACATTACCTATCCTTCCTACATCGATGTATTGAACAACACTGCGAGTAACTGCAGACAAAACTATACTTCGGGTTATTTTTATAACTACTGGATTAACTATCCAACAGGGTTGAAGTGTAATGGAAATACCGCAACGAACAACTATTGTGGTTACTACATGTATACCTTCTACATATATTACGGCAGTGTGGGTACTTATGCTTGGAATGAATTCCAGGACAACATAATTACTGGTAATTCATCAGTGAATTACAACTACAGTGCCTATATTTATTATTACAATGGTACCAACAACTTCAAGTTGAACCGAAATTACATCGTAGGTAATACTTGTACAGGTTCTACTGGATATCACTATGTGTATTGGTATTATTTGAGCAACTACGAAGTGATAGGCAACGTGATTGCGGGTAACTACTCCAACTCACAATACATTTACATCTATTCTGGTTTGAGTGGTACTTTTACAGCTGAAATTCGTAACAATACTTTCCAAGCCAATACATCTACAGCACCAACGCCAGGTTCGTCTTACATATACTGCTACTTGTATTTGTACTACCATACTGTTTGGTTTACCGGTAACATCATCGATTTAAAAGGTAGCGGATCACAGTACTATCGTTACCTATACATGTATTTGAGTTATGCAACGCCTGCCAACTTGAAGGAGTTTAACGACAATACTTACTCATTAAATAACTTGTTTACCTATCCTTATTGGTATTTCAATGGTGCCAACTACACGGATTGGGCTGGTTTCAGTGGTGCGGGTGTAAATGGTTCACGCGACAATGGTGTTGATCCGAAGTTTGTAAACATTGCGGCCAACGATTGGCGAGCAGGAGCATGGGATGTGCAGAACAACGTGGCTTACATTGCCAAGAACGACAAAGATTGTAAATCTGTTTCTCGCAACCGCACCAAGCACGACCGTGGTGGTTTGGAAACGAATACAGATTTGGAAGTGATGTCGACCAACTTCACCGTGCCTGCTCAGGTATGTGCTGGTTATACCGCTGGCGCTACTTGGATTGCGTTGAAGAGCAACTACGCTTATGATAAGGCGCGTAACTTCAACGTGTCATACGCGATCAACAAAGGTCCAAAAGTAAGTGCATTGGTTACCAAGCAATTGGCTCAGGGCGATTCAGTGAAGGTATATTTCCCAACGCCATTGGTGTTGAACAATGCGGGCCCTGCCCGTATCGCCATCTTCATTGATTTGCCAGACGACGACAACAGCGATGATTCATTCATCTTCAATACCATCGTAAAACCTGCACCAGGTGGAGGTGTTATGACCTTTACAAGCAACCCCACTTGGGCTTACTACCAACCCTCTAAATCAAATGATGTAACAGTGTTGGGTCAGCCCGTGAACTACGCAGTAAACTCACCAAGGGTTTATGGTAACAAAGATTACGTGGGTAATGGTGGTAACAACAACTGGGATGCAAGCGTACAGGTAAGAACCAAATTTGGTAAATCAGTATCAGGAGCAACCTTAACAGCGCCAACGGCTACCAATGACATGGTGGTGAACTTTGTCACCACTGATAAAACATTGGAAGATTCAATGTTAACGATCTACGTGATAGTGAACGACAAAGGCAATGGTTGCGATACAGTGATCAAGCGCGATGTGTTGATATACCCCACGATTGTTCCCAACTTCACCAAGCCCACCCAGGCTTGTGTAGGTGAGCCGGTATTGTTTGAAAACAAGTCAACTGTAACTTCTGGTAACATGGAATTCTTCTGGGATTTTGGCACCGGTAAAACAGCGGATCAAACCGATGCCCCAGATCCAGTATTCGTGTTCAACACACCTGGCACGTACAAAGTGAAGATGGTGGCAAAGACTTTGCCTTACGGCTTCCCTAGCTACGACAGTGCCACGTTCCAAGTGAACCCAGTACCAACAGCGAACTTCACCAAGAAGAATGCTTGTGAGGGTTATGACTTGAACTTCAACAACACTACAAGCCCTTCCAATGCGACAGTAACTTGGGACTTTGGTGACAACAAAGGCACAAGCACTAGCAACACACCAAGCTACAAATACAGCAGCAAAGGTTCATACTTGGTAACGATGACAGCGAACTTGGCGGGTTGTATTGCCAAATCACAACAGCGTGTTTACCAGTTTGAGAAGCCAAAATCGGCCTTCACAGTGGTGAGCGGGGATTGTGATAACAAAGACTTCGTGTTTGCTAACAACAGCAGCATTGGAACAGGTATGATTGGTTCATACTGGAATTTCGATGATGGCAACGTGAGCACAGACCAAGCGCCAAAGCACTTGTTCGCCTCATCGGGTACGAAGCAAGTGAAGTTGGTAACCACTTCAGAGTTCGGCTGTAAGGACTCCATCACGAAGAATGTATTGGTGAAAGAAAGTCCAAAGGTGAGCTTCTTGAATGGCCCAGCCTGTTCATTGAAGCCTACCGAGTTCACCAACACCACACCATCAGTGAGTGGCGCAATTGCCAACTACCTATGGGTATTCAGCGATGGTACCTCAACAAAAGTAGAATCACCAAACCACGCTTGGGGATCATTGGGGCCAAAGACGGCTACATTGACCATCACTTTGGATAACGGTTGCTCGGCTTCTCGCTCTAAAATGCTTGATGTATTGATTCAGCCCAAGGCTACGTTCACTGCGCAGGATGTATGTGCAGGTCAGCCCGTGGTATTCAACAACGGAACCACATGGGCTCAGGGCGATATCAGTTATGAGTGGGATTTCTCTGACAACACAGGTTCAACCGAATCTGATCCTACCCATGCCTAC
>JAIYBO010000015.1 GCA_027488495.1 Bacteroidota bacterium
AAAAGGTGTGAGATTATAGCCACTGACACCAATTTTGTTTATTACGGATATCCATATCCACCTACGATGAATGAAGTGACAAAAGCCGACACGATTTTTAAAACGCAAATCAAAGTTTTAACAAAACAATTCTCGTCATTTGAGACTATTGAAGGTTATCACGTAAAGAGCAAGATCATACAATCACTCAGGCCCTATTTTGATTCTTCCGTTAATTATACAGTCGCAAGCACAAGATATTCAGCTGAATTTCAATTAGAACCTGATAAGATTTCTGTAAGTATGAAATTCACTATCGTTAAGGATTTTCTAATAAAAGATGAGAAAAATTTCATCGTTGATTTAGATAAATCGAGTCTCGAAATAATTTCAATTGTCAACAAATTAAATTGATTCTATTTGCGTTCTATCACAAAATAACAACAGCATGAAAAAACCACTTTTAATCGCAGATTAAAATAATTGGTACTAGAAAACTCTTCAGTAAACCACCACCACGTCACATGAAAAAGTTCGCAAGCATCTTATTTTTATTCATTACTCTGAATTTATTTGGACAAACTCCTGCCCCATTGGCAATCAAACCATCTACAAAATACACCCTGCAAATCGATGCCGGCTTGAATTATTTTCGTTATTCAGAGATCCCCATAATTGGAAACGTGAGCAATCCAATATCCTCGCATTATGAAGCACTGACAATAGTTAGAGAGCTAAATCCAACTTTTTCAATTTCTTTGGGCTTAAGAAATACAAACTATGGACGTAAACAATATATCTATGTGTTTGATGGCACAAATTATTTGACTCCTGTTACTCACCAATGGAATTATTGGACAATTCAAACACCGATACAAATCAAAGTAAAGCCATTTCAATCGAAGAAACTCTCCTTGAACGCGGGCGGATACTTGGGATTCAATTATTACAATTCTGAGTCAACCTCGTCTTCAGATTTCAAAGTAAGACACGACAATTACAAAAATATTTTAGATATCGGAGTCGTTGTGGGTATTGATTACAATTGGTACAAAAAAGGTGAATTTTCCATTGGGAATTCGCTCACATATTTTAGAGGATACCCCTATCTGAGCCCATTTACATATACAAGGAGAGCGCAAGGCATGACAATTGGATGTTCAGCAAAATGGGGATTATAGTGATGTGTATAAAAACGTTACGGGGCGCAAATTAAATTTCCCAATACACCGGACGACAGTATGAGTCCGATGGCGAAAGGCCTTAATGCGAAAATCCATGAAATCAAAACTCTACCACATACCACCACTACTCGCCACCCTTTTGTTTTTGTTTTCGGCAGCCACCGTGGGACGGGCGCAGAGTTTCGGATTGAAAATCATACAAGTTGCTGACTCTTCTTTAACCACCCAAGATTTGCAACGATTTGATTCATTGTGGTATGACTGCATGCACGGATATGGCAAAAAGGATGTTTCCAATCTATTTGCTGACCCTTTGGATGGCGTATCCAAAACCAACCCCATCACCCTATTGAATTTCATTGGTGGGATCGACATGCCCTTCAGCGATGTTTTTGGCTTCAAACTGATCCATCAGCAAGCCTACGGTGACTCGGTGAACCTATATCAGTTGGATATGGGATGGATGCAATTGGCAGCGCTATATCATCGCCAAGAAAAAAAGCTCATGCGATTTGAATCTTTGAATAGTTTCAAACTAATTCCAAACCCCTACCAGAACCTTACCGTATTCGCATCAACACAAATACCCAAGAAGGAACTCGCAAAAGCATACAACCAAGTAATTTCAACCATGAAAGAACTCGGAATCGATGTAGATTCATTCAAATCAAAACCATTGACCATCTATTCTGGTGCGACATTAAAAGATGCGTATGCCTATGTTGGCGGACTAGAATACGTAAACTTTTTCAACCCAGGTGCTTTGCATGGTGGTATGGGCGATCCTTTTAACCGAGTGATTTTATCGGGCATCCCAAAGCCAATTCATGTGCATGAGGTATTACACTTTGCAATTACTTTTCCCTGCAACCAGTTCATTGGTGAAGGCTTGGCGAGTTACTATGGAGGAATCGGCGCGAAACCCTACGATGAAAACAAAGACGAGGTATTGGACATGTTGAAACGCAAAAAGACGAGTACTTTTTCATCGGCGATGCAATTGTGGAGAACGGAGCCCAAGTTCAATAACATGCGAGGCACCTACGTCATGGCCGCCATCATTTTGGAACGCGTAAAATCCGATTTCAACTTGGATACCTACCGCCATTTCGTGAGGCATTGCAGAACAGATGAGGAAATGATCAATTCTTTAATGGCACTTTACGAGATCAAAACTGAAGAAGAAGTATTTCGGCATTTGTTTTTAAAATAATATTGCCTAACGGGATAACCGGAATTACTACTTGTAATAATTCATCTAATTTTAAAAAGAGATAAAATATGAGATTGAGCTGTGATAAACAAAAACCAACAAATCAAATGAGACTCTTCAGTGCATTTGCAACTTTTATGTTTACAACAAACCTTTTTTCACAAGTCAAGCCATACTTTGCAATTGGCGTAGTTAATGACTGCCATTTTTATAATGGAAATACTGGATATCTTGGTTGGAATGGTATGCCCATTTACGAAACAGGCAAAAACAACATTATCGGTTCTTCTTTAAACTTAGGAACTGTTCTAAATGATAAATGCATCATTGGATTTACTCGATCAAAAAGCAGTACCAATGGAGATTTGGGATTAAATCATTATCGCTCAAATATCATCGCATCAGGAGTCAGTATTATCCCAATAATTGCTCGCACTAACAATCTAAAAGTAGGAATCGGACTAAATGCAAGCCGCCAAAAGTTGTCTGCTTTTTACACTGATAAAGCGAATTCAATCATCGCAACGTCTTCGGGTAATTTATTGAGTCTGTCAATTCCAGTTTGGATAGATTACAAGGTAACCGACATGATGTCGATATTATGCCTACCCTCCTATGGAAAATCTCATTATTACGGAAATTCGCCAGTTTGGAATATAAATGTCGGCATGGTTTTGAACATTTGTAAGTAGAACTGAAATCGGGCTGGATAAAATTGGTAATAATAGACTGTCTCCTCCTATAATTCAAATAACCCAAATTATAGGTTTTTAGGGAAGGGTCAATCAAACGTCGCACATTACAGGCAACTAAAGTTTAAAAATATTCGTCCATGTGTAAAATTGGAGATAAAATGTACAAACTGCGCACATATTGTTGGCTTCTGTTGCTGCTGTTTGTAGGTAATAATTTATATAGTCAGATTACAAAAAGATCCCTTTCTACCGTGAACGCTGAGTTCGAAAGTGGAATGGAAAAAATGGCTACTCTACATAATCAGCTATATGTTTACGGTTATGGAGGCGCAAATTTACAGTTTGGCTATTCACAATTCACTCAAGCCAATGGCAGTCGTAAGCTCTTTATTGCCAAATACAATGATACTGGATCGTATTTGAAAAGTGTGGTTTTGGGAGGTTTGGGGGCCAACATAAATGGTGACGCGTGTACTCTCGGGAACAACCTTACATGTTACAGTGGATCCTATGCCGGTGGTTATTCCGAAAACACTACTAGTTTCCAACCTGCCAGTAAAAAGGGCTTATTTGTTACTGCAATTGATAGTGCGCTCAAGGTTTCTTGGCGATTGTTTATTCAGGCCAACGATAAATTTCATTGCAACCTCCTTTGTCCAGATGGTAAGGGAAACCTCATAGCAGCGGGCTATTTTTCGGATAGTTTAGGAGTGGGTGGCTTTCAATTTCGAAGTACCAAAAATCCAGGTCAAACAGCCAAAAACAAAGATATTTTTTTATTACTCATCAACAGCTCCGGTGTGGTGGTGAAAGCCCAAACCTTTGGTGGCACGGGGAATGACTACCCAACAGCATTGTGTGCTGATACAAGAGGGAATGCCATTATTAGCGCGGTTATCGCTGATACCGTTCAATTGGGTGATTATTATTATCCACAACAAAGCAATGCACGATGTATTGTTTTTAAAACAAATTTTAACGCGCATACCAGTTGGGTTACTGCTTTTAGTGGCGCGGGTGTGGCAATGAACGGACTCAAATTCACAAAAAGTAACAAGATAGTATGTGGTTTACATTACCAATCTGTCTTATACGTAAAATCTAAAGGCAAAACCACCAAAATCAATTCCAGTGAAGAATATAACCAAGTGGGAATCTTGTTTTTGGATACGTTTGGCGTATTGCAAACCTATACTACAGAAGGTTCAAAAAATGAATGCAGTTTAACTGCGCTGATGTTAGACACCTCGGATCAAATTTACATCGCCGGGCATTTCGATTGCACGTTTACCGGATTGAACAAGAAAAACACGTCTTGGAGTTTCAAGAATATCGGGTATGGTGATATTTTCATTGCTGCCTATAAACCAGATTTAACGAATTTGTACCAGCGGCAAATTGGAGGCACCCAACAGGATTTTGCCAATCATTTGGTTTTTTGGAAAAACAAGCCTGTTGTTTGCGGAAACTTTAAGAATGATTTGCAGTTAGCGTCGGATTCCAATGTTGCGGTCACCTTGAATATTTGGGGTAATTATTTTGAACGTAAAGATTATTATCAGGGATATGCTCCTGGCCCTTATCGGAAAATGATGTCATTGTACTATCCGGGAATGTCGAACTACAACGGCTTTATAACCGATATTATTGACGACAAATCGCAGTTGATGAATAATTTCAGCCGTACTTGGTATCGCGATAAACCGTTTTCGGAGGATGCGAAATGGTTGTCGGATGTAACAAAACAATCAGATACCAATTGTTACAGGGGAAATTTGAGGTATGCATGGATCAAAGAATTTGAAGACATCAACTCTTCATTCGGTAGTCACTTGAATTATTGGTTAAATGGTACGCCCATTACTTTAAATACCTTAAAGAATTACTCATTCGATAAAACCACTTATCATCAACTGATAATGGAATCAGAAGATAAATGTTATCGCGATACCCTGAGCAAAACGCATGTAGTAATACCACAACAATATGCGGTAATCAATTACGACCGGGTAAAATATCCCGAAAATGTAGTGTTGTGTAAAAATGATTCTATTTGCTTAACTGCATCAAACACCAAAGGATTGAAGTATTATTGGTTGGTACGTGATTATAAATACAAGTTGGATTCTGCCAATCAGTATAATTCAGAAACCAAGTGGATATATGAAGCGAATAATCTTGATACGATTCGTAAACCAAGTATTTGTATCAGTAAAAAGGCAACTGTTGATTTAGTTATTGAGAAAAATAATCAATGTTTGGAAAGTACTTCATTGAATATTGAAAAGGATGGATTGGGTAAAGATGATTCATTGGTTTACTTTTTTGAAGATACATTGACCCGATTTTGTAAGGGAACAAATTCCCCATTTGAAACGTTTAAAATCCGTGTTTTGGATAAAAAAACGGGATTATATCGATACCCAGAAATGTGGGTGACGATTAAAATCAATGGTGCAAATGCGATTACCACCCCGCAAACTTCTTTTAAAATTTCCATTCCAGATACTGGAAAGATATCAGCGGTAGGTTCAGTAAAGTTGGGCTGTGAAGTGTACGATTTTTCTTTAAGCAGAAAAATCATTTTGTCGAAACGCAAAACCAGTATAACCGGCACCCTCAGTAATTGTAGAAGTGAGGATAGGATTTTTTCAGTGGATTCAGGGTTTCTTAAATATCAATGGACGGTTCGGGGATTGCCAGATACACCCCGAATAACATATTTATCGCCCTGGAAAATTAAAGTTTCAGGGAATTCTAAAAACATTTCGGTTTATGCATTTGCTGATACAACGGTTGGAAAAGAATGTTATGTATGGACCTATAAAACGGTACCCAATAACCCGATCGTTTATATTACTTCATCCATAAATCCTGCTCAAATTTGTCCGGGTGGCACTGTGAGATTAACCGCCGGAAACGCAAAAGAATATTCTTGGTATCCCACGGGGGAGAATACAAAAAGTATTACCGCCAAGGAGCCAGGATATTATTACTGTACAATAAAGGACACTGGGGACTGTATATATAACACCAATAGAATTGAAGTAATAGGCACGTTTAAACCCGATATTTTGGTAGCTCCTGACGATGGGATTTGTCCTGGACAAGAAGCCAGTATCATTGTTGTAGCACCCAAATTATCTGAAGTGAGATGGTTAAATCCTGCTTCTTGGGGTTCTAATTTATCAGTAAAAACCAGTACGCCAGGCAGATATCAATGCGAGGTAAAAACGTGTAACATCACCTATCCGTTAACGGCAGAAGTAGTGGAGAGAAAAGTGGATCATAACACCTTGAATTTTACCCACAAACTCTGTAGAGGACAAACACTTACGCTTTGGTGTCATGATTCTGAAACCTATGAATATAATTGGCGTCCGGTGAACGCTAACAGCCAATCCATTCAAATAAATACCACCAATAAATATGTGGTCCAAGCCAAGGATGATTGTGATCAATGGTATGATGCCGATGTTTTTGATGTTGTTAAAACCAATGGATTGGGCAAGGTAGATTTGTTGGATACCCTAATTTGTGGATTAACAACCACTACAATTGATTTGCGCAACAAATATGTGAGCGTAGATTCTACCGTGTCTTGTTGGTGGGAAGATAGTTACGACACTTCGTTTGTGAGGACTTTTGCAGCGGGCAATGTAAAAGCGAATGCATTGATAAAGAATATATTCTGCACCATTCCTGATACTTTTAAGGTAAATATTGTTAATCATATAACCCCGGCTATCAAAATCGTTAAGCCATCGCCCATTTGTATAGGCGATACACTGAGACTCGAAGCACGATTAAATGATAGCAACGCCAATTATTCGAATGTTGTATGGAATTTTAATATGGGCAAGGGTGCTGTAAAATTTAGGCCTTGTGTTATAGCCGAATGGTACAAAGCATTATATTCAGATACTTGTGGAACTGTGGCCGATAGCGTTTTTGTAAATCCGGTTTCTATCAATGCGCAGTTCACAATGGATTATGATCTGGCCACTGATTCGGTTACCTTAACTGATAAGAGCCTGGGATTGAATATTGTGAAATACCAATGGGAGATTGATCAAAAATGGAAGGGAGAAAATCCAATATTGAAAATTGCATCGCCCAATAAGGAAGCGATTGCTTGTTTATTAATTGAAAATTCAATTGGTTGCCAGGATTCAGTTTGTAAGATTTTGCCAAATTTTAATGACGGACGAGCATTTATTCCGAATGTATTTTATCCAACATCGAAAATTGATGTAAATCAAAGATTTAAGCCCCAGTTTTTGAAAAATACCCAATATAAAATGCTCATATACAACCGTTGGGGAGAAAAGCTATTTGAAGGCGATGCTAGTACCAACGGTTGGGACGGATATTACAAAGGTTTGCGCTGTATGAGTGGCTATTACGTTTACCTTATTTACACCCAATACACCGATTTGAATGGCAATTTGAAATCTAAAGTTTACAACGGCACTGTACTGTTGTTAGAGTGAATTACTCATTAATACCAACGAAGTTAGGTGGTATCGTTTTATTTTATTTTCCATCAGACATCAATTTTAGGCCGATGGATTCCATGACCAACAGGGCTTTTCCAATTTGACAGGACGGTTTACCATTTTCTAGGTCTGAAATAAATCGGATTCCAACGCCGCATGATAGCGCCACTTCCGTTTGTGTTAATCCGAGCGACTTACGCTGATTTTTGATCACAAGTCCCAATGTTTCACTGTCTATGATTTTACCTTTCGGGAATATTAATACAAATAAAGCAAATAATCAATCATTTTTTCCCGTTCGGGAAGATTCCATTCGCAGCGATTATACCCCACTCATTTTATTCACTATCGGTAATAAAAAACACGAACCGCGGTGGAAAAGTGGCAAAGCCAAAGCCATTCGATTTTCAACCCTGGATGAAATTTGCAAAGTGCTAAACTGCCAACCCGGAGACTTATTGGAATAAATGGATGATGCAACATACAAGCACTTTTTCGACAGTTTAATGTGTAAACTCCTGAGTTAAACATAGACCAAATTGAATGTTTTGATGGGGTCAAATTACTCTGACGAAGTGGGGACGAATTAAAGCGAAAAATGGGGTTCAACTGCAGCGTTTGTTTCACCTACACTTCTTACCGTAGCGATTGATTTCGGTTGCTTTAACGATGCCCCTTCTCGCTTTTCTATGAAATTCCACTAAGAATAAAACAATCTATTTTACTCTGAGTAGTCATGAGTTTCATGCCTAATTCAAGCTTCAATGTATGTATTTTCAAACTCATAACATATCCGTGTTTATACGTAAATATCAAATAAAAATTTGATAATCAATATGTTTCAATTATTATTGTTATTAAATAAAATATTTAATAACCAAATGAAAAAAATCACTTTTCTTCTGGCCATATACTTATCCTTTTCGAGTGCCATAGCCCAAAACACTTGGATTAAATACATTCCCGGTTACCAAGTGGCTCAAAGTACTATTATAAATGATTCAATTTTGACTTTTGGGAATTGTTTAAACAATCAAGACAATATTGCATTGGTCATGAACAGATTAAGTCAGAAGGGTGAATTTGCCATTTCAGACACATTGAATCACACAAAAAAATTTCTAGATTCCGTTTATTTGTCAGGAATTGATGGCTACGGACAAGTAATTCCAATTTCAAAGGATGGGCAATTCACAATACCAATAATTTTGGGTGAGAACAACAGACTGATTGCTAAACTCATGAGTTACCCAGATTGCGAAATTTTGAAATTCAATTTCACAACCACATTGGCAACCACTCACTGGATAGCTAATAAAAAAATAAACAATAGGAACTATGGAATTCTAAGGGATCAAGAAATGATAAACAAATTAAGCGGACTTAATTATTGTCATCTTATACAATTTACAGAAAACAATTATAGAGTAATCAAAGAGCAAAAATATGGTTCGATTACTGTTTCCAGTTACAAACAACCACTTTACGAAAATATTTTTCCTGACAATCAGAATGCAGCTAATTTATTTTTACAAATATTAGATCGATGGGATTTTCGAGGTGATCCAACTCAATACGAAGGGGTTATTCAAAAAATAGACACGAATGGCAACTTGATTTGGGAATGCAGACCAACAGGCGACCAAGACTCTATAAATACCAGCAATTTTAAAATGATACAAATTGAAAATGGAAATATAATTTGTTCGTGGTTAGATCTTTACTTTCGTCCAAATAAAAACCCAAAAGATCCATCAAATAATGTTGTTACAGGAAATTTAAATGCCACACTTTGGTATGCAGAAATTGATTACCAAACGGGCAAAAAAATATGGACAAAAAACAACAGACAGTTTTTAGATTGGAAAATGGGAACAAGTCAAAGTGATTTTACATTTAGCAATATCAATGAAGTAATAATGGAAAACAATGGAATTATTTGGTGTGGCTTCAGATTTGTAAATCGCCCCTCACCACAAAACTACTCTCAAGTTCCATTTTTATATAAAACTGATTTTCATGGGAATTCAATTTGGTATCGAGAATATGATTTATGGACTGACGACAATACAGATAGAGGCTTTGTACCTTATAGCGTAATTAAAACTTCGGACAAGGGGTTTCTTTTATCAGGAGAATACCAATCATTGAATGGAAATCCCCATGCTCCACAAGCAGCAATGCTTCTGAAACTTGATAGTAATGGATGTTTCGAACCTGGTTGTAACGCTTTCGATAAAGTTGTCAAAATAAAACTCCCTGAAAAACTTTGTAAAATCAATCCAAATCCAGCTAAAGAGTTCATTAATATTGAATTTCCAAAAAACAACGACCAATGGGAACTTAAAATATTTGATTTAACTGGTAAAGAAGTATTTGAATCAAAAAGACAATTAGAGAAAATATCAACAAATACCCTACAAACTGGTACATATTTAATCCACTTGACGAATAAATCAAAGAACAATACTGAAACGCATAAAGTATTTATTGAACCAAATTAAAATTTGAATACATATTGTTTCGTGATAGATTTACATCATTGCATTAAGAACAGTGACCTCTTCCCAAAAAATCGCATTGTTCTAAACTAGACGTAGGCACTTTAACTTACTGCCATATAAAAATAAAAGTATTTTTAGTGTTGTAATATAAGTTTGCCGAAAATCTTGTCATTAAAGGAATCTAATGAGATTATAAAGGGGTAAATTCCTGATGGAATATGATTAACATCAATAGAAAAGAAATTTTGATTGGTTTTTTCTGACAATACTATTTTACCCAAATTATTCAAAATGCTCAATAAAGGCTGTACGAAAGGTATCAGAGAAGGTAGTTTCAGACAGAACTTTCGTTGCTTGTGGAAGTAAGCCGTCTTTGATTCGATGATATTCTTTTAATACCAGCTTTCCACTAATATTTGAAGATTGAGCCATTTGGTAAAGATCGTCTTCAGTTATCTCATCCAATTCGAATTTCCCATTGATTGACATGGACATTTTTTCACTGAGCTCTGGGTAATAGGTCGTACTGAGAACATCGTACGCAGGAGACAAAACACTGGCATTGTTTCGATGGAGGATGGAATAATTTTTACCATGGGCATCTTTATTTCCAATTATCAGATTGTAAACAAATAACGAAATGAATTTATTGATGTCAAAGGCATTGAATGGGAAATTGGCACACCGTTTTTCGCTATGTATTCTTGATTGTATTGAAACGATAGCATTCCATATTTGTCTTGGGACAATTCACCTGCCAGTTGTTCAAAGAAGAAAATGTTTACTTTATTTTCCATCAGACATCAATTTTAAGCCGATGGATTCCATGACCAACAGGGCTTTTCCAATTTGACAGGACGATTTACCATTTTCTAGGTCTGAAATAAATCGGATTCCAACGCCGCATGATAGCGCCACTTCCGTTTGTGTTAATCCGAGCGACTTACGCTGATTTTTGATCACAAGTCCCAATGTTTTACTGTCCATAATTTTACCTTTCGGGAATATTAATACAAATATAGCAAATAATAAATCAATTTTTCCCGTTCGGGAAGATTCCATTCGCAGCGATTATACCCCACTCGTTTTATTCCCTATCGGTAATAAAAAACACGAACCGCGGTGGGATAATGAAACAAGTTATCCGAATACCTGCAATTAGACCGTTATCGCATCGTTAGAATTGACAATTTTTGGTTGTGCTTCACAAGTCTGGGACTCTTTTGGCTCGCTAGTGTGATGAAAAAGGGATATCTACGTCAAAAGGAACAAAATCTAACTATCTACCATGCTCATTGTAGTTAATTTAGATGTTATGCTTGCGAAGCGAAATATAAACCTCACAGAACTGAGTTTTCGTGTAGGTATCACCATCGCCAACATGAGTATATTGAAAAGTGGCAAAAATGGCATTATACCAGGTTAAAACTGAAGAAGAAGTATTTCGGCATTTGTTTTTAAAATAAAATATACAATTACCTCAATTCCATACGTTATTAGAACAACAATCAAACGGCCCGTCCGTTAAGTATTGAATTGGCGACGCATGAAATTGATTCTATTTATAATTATTCAAATCACAATATTCACAACATATCCATTAAGGGCACAAAAATACGATCCTGTAGACGGCGGATTTG
>JAIYBO010000186.1 GCA_027488495.1 Bacteroidota bacterium
AAATGATTCCATTTCTTCAATTGCTCTGGCGTGCAATCAAAAACATCACTCAATGTATAAATTGCATCCCCTGATTTTACGCGATAGTAAACCCAAACTTTGGTATCAGCCGGACTCGCAATGATGGTTTTTGGCACGGGGGGAGTTACACCCGCAGAATCCGTCACAGATAGATCGTCACCAGACAACATCACGTTTAGAGCACTGTCTCCATCCGTCACAACCACCGTGTCAACTTTGGCAATTCGCATACTAACCAATGGCTTATTATTGATCCACAAAGGCAATGAATCCTTCTTGCTATTGTATATACTCGCAAATTTTTGAGGCAACTTAAACGTACATGGCTCACCCAAAAATGGCACAGCATCGGCACGAAACTCAGGGTTCAAATTTCGCAATTCCGACAAACCCACACCCACCTTATCATTCAAAATGGCAAATGGAACAACCATCGGAATAGAAACAACCCCCACAGCATCCAACTGCTCCACCGCTTGAGGGCGAATGCCATACTGTTGCGCATGATGTAAAACCGTTATCGCCGCATAAAACTGTATCACCGGCAAGCGCTCCTCCGGTTCCAACGCCTCGTAAATGTGCGTAAAATCCAAATCACCACCCAACCCGTGAATCACTTGATTCAATCGAATGGGACCAATCCTGAAAGCCGTAATCACCTTCAACCAATCCCCATAAATCACATACAAATCTCTTAAATACAAACAGGCCGCCTCCGTAGATTTGTCTGGGTCTCTTCGTTCATCGAACAAAGCTGTTTGACGTAAATTGTACTTTTTGCCCATCGTGTAACTCAACGGCCACATGCCCGATGCGCCACTTTCATCACGATAACGGGGCTCATATCCTGAACTTCCCGCTGGAATGTATTTCACAAACCATGGCAACCCGTACTTCACAGAAACGCGGTCTATCCTGTCGCCGTAATATTGCAATCGACCATAAAAAATCGAAGTGCTTTCGTTTTCATTCTTCAGCCAGTCCTGTATCGTTTGTTCGATGTCGTTGTTGTAAAAATACGGCAAGCCCCTCACCTCTAACGTTTTCAAACGCAGTTGAACGTCGTTCTGACCAAAGCCCAAACCACACACCATCAACAACAAAGCAAAAATCCGCATCCTCAAACTCATCCCAGGGTTTCTTCCAACAATTTTGATAAATCAAACAACTTCTGCTCCTCCAAAATGCCCGTCATCAGCTGAACGCCCATGGGCAAACCACCTTGAGTTTTTCCCGCAGGTATTGAAATGGCTGGATTTCCTGCCAAAGGCGCTTGAACTGTGAATAAATCCGCCATATACATCGCAATGGGATCTGCCGCTTTTTCACCCAACTTGAACGCCGGTGTACTCGTTGTTGGCAACAATATCGCATCAACATCCGCCAAGACTTTCTCTGTTTCGGTGCGAATCACCTGTCTCACACGCTGCGCCTTATCGTAATAAGCATCGTACTGATCGCTGCTCAAAACAAATGTACCCAACATGATTCTGCGCTTCACTTCCTCACCAAATCCTTCGGTGCGCGACATCGTATACGTTGAATCCAAATCATGGGCCTTTTCACTGCGCTTGCCGTAAAGCATGCCCGTATATCTCGATAAATTGCTCGATGCCTCTGCCGTGGTTAACACGTAATAGGCAGGCACCATGTAATCCAACAATGGAAAATCAAAATATGTCACCTCATGGCCCAATGCTTCCAATTTCGCAATCAAACCCAACATCATTTGTTTCACTTCCGCATCAATGCCCTCACCTTCAACGGCTTCTCGCATCACGGCAAACTTGGCCTTTGCAGGTGCTGTAGGTGCTGAATATTTGGGCGATGCCTGCTGAAACATGGTTGCATCCTGTCCGTCTGCACCCGCCATGATCTCTGTTAACAAAGCCGTATCCTCAATGCTCTTCGTCATCGGACCCACCTGGTCAAAACTCGATGCATAGGCCAACAATCCCCAACGCGAAATCAATCCGTAAGTGGGTTTCAAACCATAAATTCCCGTAAATGCCGCTGGCTGACGGATGGATCCACCCGTATCACTCCCCAAAGCCGCATGGGCCATGTGGGCTTGCACCGCAACAGCACTTCCACCCGAAGATCCACCAGGAACCCGCGACGGATCTGCCGCATTTAATACAGGACCAAATGCACTGTTCTCATTGCTCGCACCCATCGCAAACTCGTCGCAATTGGTTCTACCAATAAATATCGCATCCTCATCCAACAATCGTTGAACCACAGTTGCGTTGTAAATGGATTCAAATCCCTGTAAAATTTTTGAGGAAGAGCTCACCTTGTGGCCTCGAAACGCCAATACATCTTTCAAAGCAATCACAACACCGGCCAAACGACCCGCCGTGCCCGCCTTAACTCGCGCATCGATCTCAATGGCTCTGGCCCTTGCCTCATCATCCCATACCTCCAAAAAGGCATTCAAATGAGCGTGGCTCTCAATGTTTTTTAGATAATAATCTACCAATGCCACACACGATGTGCGGCCCGCGTTCAGGTCTTCCCGAATTGCTGAAATCCGGCTGTAGTGTTCCAAGATTACTCTTTGTTGTCTTTTGGATCCTCATTCATTCCCTTGCGAATCTCGTTGCCAACGTTGTTCTTGGCGTCTTGAAATTCTCTCACACCACGGCCCAAACCGCGCATCAACTCAGGAATCTTCTTGCCGCCAAACAGCAACAATACAAGTACCAAAATCCAAATCCATTCTTGTCCACCCATACCAAATACTAATAAATGAAAAGTGCTCATTGTCCTTCAAAAATACAATAAAACTCCGAGGGTTGTACCATTTTTCGGTTTCAACCAACCGCGATCAAACCAAAATGCTCATTTTCTATCCCTTAACCCAATTTCCTTTGTCCATCTGGTTGAATTGCCAAGGCGCTCCATTGTTCTCCAAATTGGTGAACATGTTGTTCAACTCCCCCGGTGCAGCGCTCTTTTCCATCACCTGATACTGACGCATCTGTACGATGATATCCACTGGATTGATGTTTACCGGACAAGCCTCAGCACATGCGTTGCACGTGGTACACGCCCACAACTCTTCAGCACTGATATAACTGTGTAAATCCTTGCCATCTTCGAAACGGGCTACCTCTGCAGCATTTTTATCAGCCGCAATGGTTACAGCCTCGCCATTCTGTTGGGCCAACTTTTTCGCCGCATCAATGCCCCTGCCCACTTCCTCCAAACGATCCCTTGTATCCATCATCACCTTTCTGGGCGATAAAAGTTTGCCTGTTTGATTGGCCGGACAAACGCTGCTACAACGTCCGCACTCAGTGCAAGTGTATGCATCCATCAAGTTTTTCCACGTCAAATCTTGCACGTCTTTGGCGCCAAAACCCAAAGGAGGTTCATACCCCTCTGGCGGCTGCGCAGAAGGATCCATCATCAATTTCACTTCAGTGGTCACATAATCCAAATTCGCCAACTCCCCCTTCGGCTTCAATGGCGTATAATACACATTCGGAAAACTCATGATAATATGCCAGTGCTTGCTGTATGGCACATAATTCAAAAACACAATGATTCCCACAAAGTGAAACCACCAACACAAACGCTCTATCATGTGAACAGACCCATCGCTAAAACCATCAAAAAATCCCACCAAGTACTGACTCACCGGAAAACTGCCATGTGCCTCCATCAAACCCCTGCTCACCAATACCTGCTCGGCCGCATTCATTTTCAACAATGCACCCATCAACACAATCTCTACCACCAAAATGATCGTGGCATCCTTCATCGGCCACCCCTTCAGTTCATTCATCTGCAAACGGGGTACCTTGGTCACAAATCGCCTGCCCAAAAACACCACGCAAGCCACCAATACGCCCAAAGCCAAAATCTCAAAAAACCCTATCGCCACATCATAAATCGAACCCAAATAATGCGCGAAAAAACGGTGCGTGCCCAACAAACCATCAATCAAAATCTCCAACACCTCGATGTTGATCAACACAAAGCCTACGTAAATCAAAATATGGAAAAATCCAGCTACCGGACGTTTAACCATCTTGCTCTGACCCATCGCAACCCAAGCCATCTGCTTCCATCGCGCCGCCGGATTGTCAGACAAATCCAACTTCTTACCCAAAAATATATTCCTGCGGATGAACTTCACCCGACCGGCGAATATCCAACTTCCAACGCCCAAAATCAGGGCAAAAATCACTTGTGATAGGATTCCCATTGGTTGCGAAATTAATCAAATAACCGCATTCTATCCATTTCCATAAGCAGATCTCCCCGCAAATGTCCACTTTTACGGAATCGCCGGATTCACCAACCCATAAACAAAAGCATTTCCCTTCCAAAAATCTAACCCCAACCCCTTCAACGCCACCGAATTCCGGCCCGCATTATCGATGAAAATTTGCATTTTATACCCGCCACCCAAAGAATGATTCACCAAACCCATCACCCCGCCCAGTCCACTACCACCCCATTCCACATCCACCAATCTCCCAGCCAACAACAACTCCACACCGCACAAACCACCACCCAATTGCCTCACTTCCTTGATTTCATAACCCATATCGCTTAGCCCCCTATCCAAAAATCTCACCGTTTGCCCTTCGCGATTTGAAATCGTTAAAACCAATCGCAAATCCCTTTTCTTCAACAACGATGTATCCAATTCCAAATAAGCCTTGGCCACAAATTCAGCATCAAAACGATCTTCACCCAGTGTATCCAATGACAAGGCCAACACCTCACGGTACTGACTTGATTCGATTTCGCCCTTCAACACATTTTTGTGAGACAACAGCGGCCATACCCGCGAGGTTCCTTTGCCCTTTGAAAAATGCATCACGTGATAACCCGCACCCATGGCCTCCCTGCGTAAAACTGGAAACACACGCTGTATCCAAACCCGCAACATCGGATCCATGCCCACCATATTCAAATAATAAAAATCATCGCCCTCAACCCCATCCAATTTCTTACGAAATGCGTGGTAATCAGCCGTTTCCTCTCTGTAATACTGCAATTCTCCGCCCTTTTTTCGCCATGCATTCACATCCCAACCCAACTCCTCGGCGTGATATTCCATGAAAAACGACTCAAATCCATACACCCACATCGCGTCGCCAACGCCTACCTCATCGAGCACAGCCCAACGTTTCAACGACTTCATCGCCGCATCGTATGACTGATTGTTGAACATTTCCCGGTGATGTCGATCTGCATACAACACATACAAATTCACCACCAACGTGAGAATCACCAAAACCGCCTTCAGCTTGATGATCAATACCTTGCGATCCACCCACATGGCAAAACCCAGCACACCAAATCCAAATGAAAACAACAACACCGAATCCTGAAAAACCGGTGCTCGATACACGGAATACACAAAGGCAATCAGCAAAGGCGCCAAATACAAGCCCCAAACCACAAGCACTTGCTTGTTCTTTCTGTGCGATACACCCGCCTCTCCACCGTTTGCAATATCATGCTCAGCGGCAACAGCCCTCACCGTCCGCTTCTTTGTGAACACAGCATACCCCACAAAACCCAACCACAACAACACAGGCCAAAAGGAATATCCCACACTGTACATCACATGCTTTACCAATGATTTCCATGTGGGGGCTTGCAACCAGCCCGGACTCCCCACTTGCAAATGATGCCAAAAAATGCCCAACTGATGCACATAAAATGCAGCCATCAACCACCAGGGCCATAGATATCGAATCCAACGGTTTCTTGGCAAAATCACGAGGCCATTCACCAACAGCAATGCCAAAACCAACCCATTGAAATAGTGATTGGAAGCACCCAAATAACCACTGATCGCCAATAAAATCAAAGGTTTATACGCCTGTTTGATGCCCACCGCCTCCCACTTACATACCTCCAACCAACGCAACCAAACATAAAAAGCCCACAATGAAAGCAATAATCCTGGCGCATAAGGTCGGGCAATTTCACTATACATCACTGGAAACTGCAAAGTGGCCAACATCGCAGCCGCCAACAAACCCGCCCAATTGGCACCCATGCGCATGCCGATGTGCACCATCAACATCACCGAGCCCACACCGCACACTAAAAATGGCAACTTTACCACCCAAACCGAAGTCCCAAACCACTTCGTCCAATACCATAAAAATACCTGTACCAACATCGGATGGCCATCATTCCAAACCACTGTTGACAGCAATTCAGAAACCGAACCCACATTCAAACGCATCAACGCAGATGTTTCATCGTTCGTTAAAGGCAAATCAAAAAAATCCCAGAATCTAACAAACCCCGCAACCGCAATCACCAATAACACAAGCAGCCCAAACCAAACCGCATCCCCTTGGGGGTGCCCACCCGATTTGAGATTTCTTGCCATTATTGCATCATTCAGATATCATTCGAACCACCTCAAACACCTCCGCATAACGCCGAGATACTTGTACCCCCCGCATGCGCAGCTGACTCCGCAAAAACTCTTCGTTGGCATATGGGCGATGGGCCTGACTCTTGTACTTCGACAGTGCATTTACCTTGCATTGGGCGTCTTCCTCGGAAACCACCTCAAACGAAGCCGTATTGAAATTCAAATTGTTCCACGGCAACTCGTAGCAAAAAACATTGCAAAATTTAAACGCCCTCAACGCCTCTTCCGCCATCGTTTTATGGTCCTGATGAATGTCGTGCAAACAAGGCATCAACACCGTATCAGGTTTCAAGGTTTCCCTCAACTGAATCAAATCGTCCAAAATTTCCTGCCTACGATAATTGAAAGTGCGCACTTCGTATCGATACAAAAACAAGTTTTCCGCCGCAATACCCAACTCCGCAGTAGCTTCCTTCACCTCATGAATTAAAATGTCCTTGGGAAACCCCTCAATCACACTCTGCTCACAAGCACTAAAGGCCGCATAATAGACGGTTTTGCCCTGCCTAATCAGCTTGGCAATGGTAGCACCACAACCCAATTCCGCATCATCGGTGTGCGGTGAAAGTAACAATATTTTATTTCCTACCATAACGACTTATCGCGGTCTTTGTTTTTCTTCTTCAATTTTAACACTTCTCGGGGTAAATTCACCTTGTAACTGCTCGATAATCCTTCCACAGAAACAATTACATAAGCTTCTTCCTCCGTATAATAAACTTCTACTTCTTCCCCTTTGAAAGGGCCATCCAACACTTCCGCCAAATCTCCCGCTTCCAAACGTGCAGTCATATCTTGCTGCTCAATCTGATATCCTTTTTCAATGAGTCGCTGTATCAAGGCGATGTCTTTCTCCTGAACCTCGGCGTCTTTTCCATTGTATCGCAAATATTTCACCACACCCGGCACTTGCAAAACCATATCCCTTTGCACTTCTGTGGGTTTTACAAACACGTATGAATTAAACAAAGGCATCTCCACCCATTTCTTGCGATCACTCCAAATTCGCAACTTGTTCACCAATGGCAAATAATGAACCACCCCCCTTTGCTCCAAATAGACTTTCACTTTTTTCTCTTGCCTACTTGCGCAATAAATCACCTTCCACGTTTCTTGATTCTCTTCCATTCGATGCAATATTAAAACCCAAAAAACGGATTGTCACCCGCAATCGTTCGATACTCTTCGATCATTTGTGAAACGATTTCTGAAGCGGTTTCAATGCGATCCAAACGCGCACTGATCTGTCCAATTTCCAACTCCCCAGATTCCAAATCACCCTCAAACATGCCTTTTTTCGCCCTGCCACGACCCAATAAAGTTTTTAACTCCTCCAAGGTTGCTCCATTCGCATACGCCGATTCAACTTGCTCGAAAAACGCGTTTTTCAATAGCCTGACCGGGGTAATTTCCTTCAATGTAAGCTCTGTAGAACCCTCCTTGGCCGCAATGATTTGCTCCTTGAATCCAATGTGAGCACTGCTTTCCAAAGACGCTGCAAATCTGCTGCCCACCTGAACCCCAGAAGCACCCAAGCACATTGCCGCGGCCATCGTTCTGCCACAACCTATGCCACCTGCAGCAATCACCGGGATTTTCACACAATCAACAATCATGGGAACCAAACACATCGTGGTGGTTTCCTCCCTGCCATTGTGCCCCCCCGCTTCAAAACCCTCTGCAACCACAGCATCCACACCCGCATCCTCGCACTTTTTGGCAAATTTGGTATTGGCAATCACGTGCACAACCGTAATGCCCCTTTCCTTCAACCAACCCGTATATTTAGCCGGATTACCCGCACTAGTAAACACAATTTTTACCCCCTCATCAACTATAATATCCAAATGTTGATCAATGTCTGGATACAACAATGGCACATTCACCCCAAAAGGTTTATTCGTGGCTTCTTTGCAACGCTGAATGTGAGCCCGCAATACTTCTGGGTACATGCTGCCGCTGCCAATCAATCCCAAACCACCTGCATTCGATACCGCACTTGCCAATTCCCAACCACTGCACCAAATCATACCCCCTTGTACAATGGGGTATTCGATACCAAACAATTGATTGATCCTTTGATTCATGTTTCTCAATTTTTGAAGATCCAACCGCCGTTGGCAGATACTAAAATATAGAATGTTAGGCGTCTACAACAACCCCCATCTGCGAGAATTTCGCAATCCTTTGTTGAATTCTGTCCTCGGCATCCATGCCCTCCAATTCTCCCAAACACGTCAAAACAGCCTGTTTCAAAGAATCGTATGCCGCTTGAGGATTGTGATGAGCACCACCCAAAGGTTCCGGAACAATACCATCCACCAATCGATTCTGCAACATGTCTGTGGCCGACAATTTCAAGGCTTCCGCTGCACGCTCCTTCATTTCCCAAGTACGCCACAAAATGCTAGAACAGCTTTCTGGTGAAATCACACTATACCAAGTATACTCCATCATCAACACCCTGTCACCAACACCGATGCCCAAAGCACCTCCACTGGCACCTTCTCCTATCACGATACAGATTACGGGAACCTTTAATACACTCATTTCCAACAAATTACGTGCAATCGCCTCGCCCTGTCCGCGTTCCTCTGCTTCCAAGCCTGGCGAAGCACCCGGTGTATCGATCAATGTTAAAATGGGCACATTGAACTTTTCTGCCATCTTCATCAATCGCAATGCCTTTCTGTACCCTTCCGGATTGGGCATTCCAAAATTTCTCATCTGACGTTGCTTGGTATTTCTACCCTTCTGTTGCCCAATGATCATAAACGGCTTACCATCTATGTTTGCAAATCCCCCAACAATGGCTTTATC
>JAIYBO010000092.1 GCA_027488495.1 Bacteroidota bacterium
TATCAAAATACAATAAGTTCAATCAAGAACACTCAGGCAAAATCAAAGTGCACAGCTTTGGGAGAATCGACGAGGTATTTGGCTGGCTCTTCGGTTAAGCGCCCATCCATTTTTCTTTCACAAAACTCTGCGCCAACAGGGCGATTTTTTGCGAATTCGGGATACGAATTCTGCTCTCTAAAATATCTACCGCCGTGGTTCTCTCTATTTTCTCAAGCAATTTGAGGTAATAAATGTACGCTGTATAAACACCCAATCGGCAACCCACAGGCAACTGAACGATGCCTTTGTATGCATGCGAAAAATCTTTTTTCACGTCTTGGATGATTTCATATTTATCCGCATCGGTGAAATGATTGAAATCCACACCAGGGAAATACACCCTACCACGCTCATCCACATCGGAACGAATGTCTCTCAAAAAATTCACTTTTTGGAAAGCGGCACCCAAACTTCTGGCAAACGGCACTAAATGATTGTATTGAGTATCATCGCCATTGCAGAAAACCTTCAAACACATCAACCCCACCACTTCAGCACTGCCATAGATGTATTCAGAATAACTTTCCGCGCTGTGTGCACTGGTATCCAAATCTTCCTCCATGGATTGAAAAAAGGGCTCTATCAAATCTTTACCAATACCAAATTGGTTGGCCGCCAATTGAAAAGCGTGCAAAACAGGATTGGTACTGATGCCATCTTCCATGGCTTGATAGGTTTGGGCCTTGAAATCCAACAACATTTTCTCCTTGTTGTAACCGTGGAACGTATCCACAATTTCATCGGCAACCCTCACCAATCCGTAGATGGAGAATACGGCCCAACGGGAGTCTTTGGAGAGCAACCGAATGCCCAAGGAAAAACTTGTGCTGTAATTCAGCGCCAATTTGCGGCTCATCGCAATGGATGTATCGTCAAACAGTTTAATGCTCATTTTCTATCCTTTCTGTTACCAAACGAGAACCGATTACCACAATGGGCAAACCTGTTCCGGGGTGAGTACTTGCTCCAACGTAGTACACGTTGTTGAGCTTTTCATCTTTGTTTGCTGGTCTTAACGCACCAATTTGATTTAGTCCGTGCGCCAACCCTAACCCACTGCCCTTGTACAAGTTAAACATCTTTTGCCACTCGTTGGGAGTATAAACAACTTTCGTAAGAATATTGTTTTTGATGTCAAAATTCACTCGCTTGCCCAAGTCTTCAATGATCTCATTCACCAACTTATCGGCATCACTCCAATCGGGTTTCACACGCATATCTGGCACAGGGCAAAGTATAAATAAATTCTCACAGCCTTCCGGAGCACAATCGGGATTGCTCTTGCTGGCTACATTCACATAGTAATAGGGTTTCTCCGGAGCAACAGTACTTCTGAAAATGGTATCAGCATAGCCCCTAAAGTTATCACCCAAGAAATAGTTGTGGTGATGTATACCCGGAATGGTTCCTTTCACACCCAAATAAATGGTAAAGGGCGCCAAGGTCCACTCCATTTTATCCAATTTCGCTTCTGAATATTTGGCACGTTGTAGAAATTTACCCCTAAACCAAGCGGCATCGGCGTTGATCACAAACAAATCTGCGCGATACACTTCGCCATTGGCATCGGTCACTGAAACCATTTTACCACCGCTGTGCTGAACCGACATGATTTCCGTATTGTAGATCATCTTCACACCTTTCTTCTCCAACAAGCCCATGATACCTTCAACAATTTTGTACATGCCCCCTTTTACGTTCCAATAGCCATCGTGCTCCAACTCGGTGTAATTCAACAAATTGTAGACGCTCGGCGTATTAAACGGAGTAGCACCCAAAAAGAATGCCACTAATGAGAAAATGATTTTTACTTCTTCACTCTCGAAATGTCTTTCCAACTCTTCCCAAAAAGTCCTAAACATCTTGGGCAAGTGCTTGAAAGGCACCGTTGCCATGCTCATTGCATAGGTAACAATGTTGTCAAAATTCCTTTTGATGATTTTGTACTCGGTATCGTGAAATATTTCTTTGGCACCCTTCAGGTAGCCACGTACTTTGTTCTCGAAATCATCCTCGATGCCCTTGAATTCATTGGCCAATCGATCCAAATCTTTGTAAATCTGAAACACACGATCGCTACCAGCCATGTTTACCGTGTACAGTGGATTTAACTCGTTCAATTCAAATGGAATTGGCTCTCCGATCGAATCAAACAATTCCTTGAACTCATAACTCATCGAAAAGAAAGACGGACCCACATCAAAGGTGAAACCATCCTTTTTCAATACGTGTAAACGACCGCCAGGCAACGCCTGCTTCTCGATCATGGTTACCTGATAACCTTTATAACTCAAACGGAGGGCCGTTGACAAACCACCCAAACCCGCACCCACTACTATAACCGACTTAGTCACGACCGTATTTATTTAAATATCTTTTTGGAACAAACAAAAAACCAAACGCCTCTGCGCCTTCTTTGGTGTGCACCTCATGGTGCAAATGGTGGGTTTGACGCATGGCCTTGAAATATTTCAACCTAGCCACCCTCAACCACTTCACACGCTGATGCACAAAAACATCGTGAACCAAAAAATATGCTACCCCATACAGGGCGATGCCAATGCCGGCAAAAAACCGCCAATCAAATGCTTCCGCTCCCAAAATAATCAACCACGCCGAGGGAATGGCAAACATGAAACCAAACAAATCGTTGAGTTCGAAGGTCCCCTTCCTGGGCTTGTGATGACTTTCATGCCAGAACCACATGAATCCATGCATGACATATTTGTGGGAAAACCACGCAATGAATTCCATGAAAAAGAAAAACAGAAGTGTAATGAGTATTTGTGTCATTTTGTTGATGTCTTTTATTTAAACACACCAACATAGTAAAGGTTTTGTAGAAAAGAATGATTTTTTTAAGAAAAAATCTTCAACAAACCCCCTAACTAATGACCAAGGATGTTCTTAGATTTTGGCGCATCCAGGCGATATGTAAGCCCCAAAGATATCAAATAATCCGCAAATGCCGCGTCTCCATTTCTAGCAACCCCCGAAAAATCTTGGATTTGTTTATCTGTAACCGATTGTGTGCGAATGCGATACACAGCAATTGGCACATTCAAATTCACTGTGGTTTTTCCTTTCATGTAATTCACACCGGGCTCCACAGAAACAGCAAAACCAGGTCGCCTAAAGCCCAAACTCTCACCCACCAAATCCCATACGGGCACACCTTCGATCCTACCACCCCAAGAAATAGAAAGTCCAGGTGTTTGACATTGTGCCAAAAAACCCAACCGTGCGGCATACTGATCCGGCACCGAACACATGTACTCATTGGTATATACTTTCCCATTCACGGTGGCACTGCGGTTGGTCAATGTGCCATTCACCCCCCTCGGATTAATCAAATAATACGCATTGGCATATGTATAGAATCCATGATTCATTTCCCAAAAGCCTTGCATTTCTATTGCCAAACCCAATCCACCGTCTCCCAACTGTATACTTTGATCCACCGGGCGATACACGGTTCTACGACCTGGCAATCCAGTGGTTGGATCCGTTATCATCACATTGTAAAAACTGTCTTGTACATTCCAGTTACCCGTGGGCAATTTCAATCCCACACCCAATGAGATGTTCCTTTTGCTGTGCGTAATGGGATTCCATAACCAACGACTCACACCCACCCTGGCATCGCCCAATCCCGCAGCCGTAGACGTTCTTCTCGCACCCGCAAAGGTCGCAGATTGCCCGCCATGCTCGTAATAACTCGACCGATCAGTGTAAGATACAGGCAACAACAAATTCAATTGCCAACGTGTATTCAAACCATACGAAGCGGAAATCTCCAACGTATTGGAATAGTTGATCACCTGTGTTTGTTTCACCAAACGATCATATTGTTCTTCGTCACCTTTGAAATGTCGGAATGATTTAAAATACCTGTAATTGGCACCAACTTGCCACTGTTTTGGTAACAGCGCTAGGCTTGACCCACCTGCAACACCGCAACCACCAAAACCCCGGGCTGCGACACAACCCTGGCCTTGACTCGAATTTATTAGCAACAAAATGGCAACGCCAAAAATGATTCTTTTCATGGGTAAATTTTGATTCAAAAACAATAATACAATGAAACAATCCTAAATTGCATGTGCGTTGAAACATTTCACCATTATGAAACAATTTCATATCGCCAAGCATTGATTCATGAAAATAACCCAAGATCAAAACCTGCTCTCATTCAATACCTTCGGATTTGAAGTTAGCGCGTCTGAATATTTTGCCGTCCAAACCGTTGCCGATCTTCATGAATTGCACAAAAACCGTCAATTGAAGAAATCCAATTTGGGCATTTTGGGTGGCGGCAGCAACATTACGTTCACCGCGAATTTCGATGGTCTTCTTTTGCACAACCAAATCAAAGGCAGGCACATCGTTCAAGAAACTGATTCAGAGATATTGATAGAATTGGGCGGCGGTGAAAATTGGCACGAAGCGGTCCTTTACACCCTGTCCAATCAATGGGGCGGCATGGAGAACCTGAGCCTCATTCCTGGTACGGTGGGCGCCTCTCCCATACAAAACATCGGTGCCTATGGCGTTGAAATCAAAGACATTTTCCATTCGCTTACTGCGTTTCACCTTGATTCCGGGGAACTCCACAACTTCTCCCACGCCGATTGCAAATTCGGGTATCGCGACAGTGTTTTCAAAAATGAAAAAAAAGGTCAGTATTTCATTACTTCGGTGCGATTTACACTGAGCAAAAAACCAATCATCAAAACCCAATACGGCGACATTCAGGCCACCTTGGAATCATGGGGCATCGAAACCCCTACCATTCACGACATCAGCAAAGCCGTTGTTTTCATCAGACAAAGCAAACTTCCCAACCCTGCAGAAATCGGGAATTGCGGTAGCTTTTTCAAAAACCCCGTGGTGAATAGCAACATCATCCCCGCCTTAATAGCGAAACATCCCGATCTCAAAACTTTCCCGGCAGGCGACGGACTCACCAAAGTTCCCGCCGGATGGCTCATTGAAAAGGCTGGCTGGAAAGGATATCGAAGAGGCCCTATCGGCGTCCATGCCAAACAAGCCCTCGTCCTTGTGAATTATGGCGGTGGCACCGGAAAAGAAATCATCCAGCTGGCGCGTGATATACAAAACGATGTCTTTAGCCAATTTGGGATTCAGTTAGAAATGGAAGTGAACGCTTGGTAACACCCCAAATCCATTGGCGTTTGAAATTTGTGCCGTAAATTGCACTCAATGAAACACCGCCTGGTTTTACTGCTCTCCCTAATCCAAATTCCATTTGCTTTAGCCCAATCAACGGGGCAACCCAGCAGCAGCTCATCAACGCTCATCAACGGCAAATCCTCCGTTGACATACTTCGCAATCACAAAACACCGCTCTCTCACGTTTTTGATCCGGCCACGGCACCAAACACTTGGCTGCTCCCCATCGATGAAGCCGGCGAAATGCCCATGCCTTCAGGCATCAAAGACGAATTGCGCAAAAAAATCGATGCCAAAAGAACGGCCCTGTTGCGGTCAAAAAGCATCGAACAAAGAGGCATACTAAACGACCAACCCACTTCGGCAAGTACCATCACAACCAATGTAATTAAAGGCACCGACATTCCACCCGGTGCAGGCACGCCCAACGACAACCACATCGCTGTAGGCAACGATGGTAAAATCGTGAGTGTGATGAATACCGTGATTCGGGTTCACAACGATACAGGCAAAGTCATCAAAGCATTTACTTTAGAGAATTTCGCGCTCAACCCAAACATCAAAAAAGACCCCATCCCCACGCTGAATCGAACCTATGACCCACGTGTATTGTACGATCCCTACACCGATCGATACATTGTGGTTTACATGCATGGCACCACAGACAAAACAAGTTTCATCGTGGTTGGATTTTCCACCACCAACGACCCTGCGAAACCCTGGAACGTTTACAAAATTCCGGGCACACCCATTCAAGATTCTGTTTGGAGCGATTACCCCATCGTGAGTCAAACCAAAGAAGACATGTTCTTCACGGTGAACCTATTGCACAACGGCAGTTCATGGGAAGAAGGTTTCGTAGAGGCGGTGATTTGGCAATTGAACAAAGACGATGGCTATCGCGGCGACACACTGAACAAAAACTTCTTCAACAACATCAAATATGAAGGCGTATCGATTTGGAGTATTTGTGCACTTCAAAACGGCCCGATGCCCAACGGAACAGACAATTATTTCGTGAGCGTGAGGCCCTATGCCGAAGAAAATGACACCGTGTTTGTGCATCGCATCACCAATACCCTTCGCAGCGGAAAAGCGAGTTACGAATTGGGCGTATTCAAAAGTCCTATCAAATACGGATTCCCTGCCAGTGCGATTTTGCCCGATACCGCATTCCGGTTAAGAACCAATGACGCCCGCGCTTTGAGCGGTGTGAGAATGGGAAATCAACTGCATTATTTCCAGAATTGTATGAACTTCAAAACCATGCAAGCGCACGTGATGCATGGCAGTCTTTACAACATCACTTACCCCAGTGGCAAAACCGCACCCAATTTACCCGCATGGAACCAAGGCGGCGCCAGCATTACTGCCAAATTGTTCAGCAACGACAGCCTAGACTTCGGTTACCCAGCAGTGGCCGCGGCCGGAAAAGAACCCGCCACCGAAACAGACCCCATAGACCCTTCTATGATGGTTACAACCGTATTTTCAGGAGCGAAACACTACCCCGGCACTGGAGCATTTTATATCAATCGCTATGGAGAATATAGCGATTATCAAATACTGAAAAAAGGACAATCGGTGATCAACTACACCTTCATCAAACCATCCGAACAGCGCTGGGGTGATTATGAAGGCATCCAAGCCAAATTCAATGAAACGGGCGTTTTCTATTTGGTGGGATCTTGGGGCAAGCAAAACAACATGCACGCCTATGTGGCCAAAGTACAATTGAAAGACACTGTATACAATAACCCCATTGCCGATGTCAGGGTATTCCCCATTCCTACCACAGAAAATCTGCAAATCGAAATACAAAACAGCACCCACAGCGAAATCATAGCCCAAGTGTTCGATATGAACGGTCGATTGATCGGCGCAAAATCGCCTGGTTCAGCGCAAAGTGAAGCCATCGCAGCAACACAAACTTTCCCGCTAAACCTAGAACCAGGAACACATCGCTATGCACTGCATACATTGGGACTGCCCAAAGGAACTTATGTTTTGCGTTTACAATTGACCAAAGGACAGTGGTCGGCCCAAAACGACACGCAATCCTTCAAATTCATCATTCAATAATCCAGGATGTCCGAAAACCACAATCCCAACGCGCGCGCAAAAGGCGAAATATTGCTCATCAACAAACCTTATGGATGGTCTTCGTTCCAAGCCGTAAAAAAGATCAAGTACGTAACCAAAGCGAAAAAAGTTGGACATGCAGGTACACTAGATCCATTGGCCAGTGGACTTTTGATCATCTGCACAGAACAACAAACCAAAGGCATTCAAGCCATACAGGACGCTGAAAAAGAATATGAAGGCACCATAGTACTGGGGGCTACCACACCCAGTTACGACATGGAAACGGAACCCAATGCCACCTTTCCGGTGTCGCACATCACCCCAGAAATGATTCATTCAACAACGGCCCAGTTCTTGGGACCCATTGAGCAAATCCCGCCATTGTTCTCAGCCATCAAAGTAGATGGCAAAAGGGCTTATACCTTGGCTCGTCAGGGCGATGCAACCGTGTTAAAGTCAAGAATAATCAGCATTTACGAATTTGAAATCACCCGTATTGAAATGCCCGAGGTGGATTTTCGGGTAAAATGCAGCAAAGGCACCTATATTCGATCTCTGGCCTTTGATTTTGGCAAGGCTTTGCAATCTGGAGGCTACTTATCGAGGCTGGTAAGAACCCAAATCGGAGAACATCGCATCGAAAATTCGGTAACACCCCACCAATTTGAAGCGGTATGGGACAGCAAAAAAGCATCCAACACGACATCTGAAAATACCCCCGAATAAATTTTGGGCCGATTTTTGCTATCTTTGGAAAACATGCGCACGATGAAAAGTACTCTACGCTCTTTGGGCTTGTTGGCCCTCTCTCTTACATTGGTTCAATGCTCTGATTTGAACGCAGAAAAAGTGAAAAAAGATTTCAATGCTTGGTTCACGGATCTCATCACACCCAGAAACTCGTCGTTGGTTATGGCCAATGAAGGCTACATCGTGAAAGGGAACCTCAAAAACAAACCCAATCAAGTGGTAACGTTGTATGAAATGACGCCTGAAAACCTCATTTTCATCGATAGCATAAAAACCGACAAAAAAGGAGATTTCACCTTAAAAGGGAATACCAAGGAACTGATTTTTTGTGCACTTAGTGTTGCAGATAAACAAATGGTATATCTGGCATTGGACAATACCACAGAAATCAATGTCATGGCCGACGCCACTGCCAGCGGGGTTGTTTATAGCTTATCAGGAAAAAACATCGACGAAAGTGTTGCTTTGAAAGATTTACTAAAACTCAATGAAGGCTTTGTGAATCGAATCAAAACCTTAGAAGCGGAAGCCAGCTCCCTCAATCCCAACACAGATGCCGGATATCAAAGAATGAGCAAACTTCAGGGTGAATATTATGCCACCATGACAGAAAGAGGCAATGCGATGTTGAAGTTCGCGCAATCCAGACCTTCGAGCTTCATCCCCTTTTTCATATTGCAGTTTAACGTGGTTCAAGAGCCCACCATCGAGTTGCTCACTGCGGCAAAAGATGCAGCCACCAAAGCCAACCCCGATAGCAAATACACACAAATGATCGTTCAGCGCTACAACGAAGAAGCGCGTTTGATGATTGGCGGTGTGGCACCGGAAATCAATTTGGCACAACCAGAAGGCGGCAATTTGTCTCTCAGCTCCCTCCGTGGAAAGTATGTTCTGATTGATTTTTGGGCAAGCTGGTGTGGACCTTGTAGGAAAGAAAACCCCAACAATGTGGCCATGTATAACAAATACAAAGACAAGGGTTTTGAAATCTATGGCGTGTCTTTGGATCAGGATCCATTGCGTTGGAAAAAAGCGATTGAAGCTGACGGACTTACTTGGAAACACGTAAGCGATTTGAAAGGCTGGAGCAGCTCTGCCGGACAAACCTATAATGTAAAATCAATCCCTGCTACATACCTATTAGACCCAGCGGGAAAGATCATTGCCAAAGGTTTGAGAGGCGAAGAATTGGAAGCCAAATTGGCCGAAATTTTCAATGGACAGTAAGCCAGCCCAACAACCCTTGCCTTCCCAACCTTATCGTGAGGTTTAGATAATATAAACTTAATACAAAGCGAGTTGATAATTAACATCAAATCAATTCCTTTGTAACATAATGATTAAAGGAATGCCTAAAGTTTTAGTGGTTGATGATGAGCAAGATATACTCGAACTCATCCGGCATTCGTTGGCCAAAGAAGGCTTCGAAGTGCACGTAGCAGCCAATGGTGCTCAAGCCATAGAACAAGCGCGGAAAGTCAAGCCAGAAATCATCATCATGGACGTCATGATGCCCGTGATGGACGGCATGGAAGCTTGCAGACAGTTGAAAGACAACCCCGACACCAAGAACATCCCCGTCATTTTCCTCACGGCAAGAAGCGAAGAGTTCGCCGAATTGGCCGGCTTTGAAGCAGGTGCTGATGATTACATCGCAAAGCCTGTAAGAAACCGTGTTCTGTTAAGTAGAGTAAAAGCGATCCTCCGCAGAGGCAATGCCATCCAAAACCAAGAACCCGAAAAATACGATTTCGCAACAATCCAAATCGATCGTGAGCGTTTCGTGGTAGAATACAACGGCAAGGCCCTACAACTCCCAAGGAAAGAATTTGAACTGTTGGCCTTCTTGGCGTCTCGCCCAGGTCGTGTTTTTAGCAGGGATGAAATTCTTGAAAACGTTTGGGGCAATGAAGTGCTCGTGGTAGACAGAACCATCGATGTACACGTTCGCAAAATCAGGGAGAAACTGGACGACAAATTCATCTACACCGTGAAAGGTGTTGGTTACAAATTTGAGCCATAACCACCGAAAGCGCAGATCGTTTACTGCGAAAAAATCGATAGTACCGTTTCTGCTTTGTCCAAGCATTCTTGATACTCGTCTTCCGCAACACTGTCATAAGTAATCGCGCCGCCCACGGCATATTGTAGCACGTGTGTTTTGGATTGATATAGCAAAGACCGAATCACAACATTTAGGTCCATACTCCCATTCCACACATACCCCACTGTTCCACTATACAATCCCCTAGAGAAATTCTCTAAACCCTCTGTGTGTTGCATCACAGCGATTTTTGGGGCCCCGGTCATGCTACCCATCGGAAATGTCGCGTGAAGGATGTCTTTCAAACCCATACCATGTTTCAGTCTGCCCTCCACCGTAGAGATGAGTTGGTGAACATGGGAAAAGGTATACACTTGGCACAACTCCGGCACAACCACACTCCCAGCCTCGCACACCCGCGACATATCATTGCGAACCAAATCAACAATCATCACGTTTTCTGCCCGATCTTTTTCCGAATTTCTCAATTCA
>JAIYBO010000209.1 GCA_027488495.1 Bacteroidota bacterium
ACAAATGGAATCGCAATCGAAACAGTGAGCCCATATATTTCGATAGGGATGATTTATACCAAATTTTCAACTGTGAACACGACCCAAGAGAATCATTCACTTTTGAAATTATTCTGGATATAAAGAACAAGTCCAATTCAACCACAAAACAATATATTTTTCGCAACCTAATGTTTGAGGATAAAGACAAAGTCCATGTTTTGCAACTGTATTAAAACTGTCCTCTTCATCGCGTTGTTGAATCTCGGCTTGTGTGATCTTCGAGCCCAAGACCTCAGCGATACCGCCTCAATTGATACCGTAAGTATATCTGCTGGGTCTTTGTCATTTACCAAAAGTGCTGTATTTGTTTCAAGGGATTTGATTGAAAAAACCATTCTGCCGCTATCGTCAACGAATATCACCCACCTGCTGGCCTACGTGCCTTTCGTGAGTCGCTCTCAGGAAATGTCGTCAGGCATCAACATCAAAGGGTCGGGACTGTATACTTCGAGGTTTTATTTAGACGGATTGCCGTTGCGACCCATTAATCACAATTATGGATTTTTTAGTGGATATAATGCGCAAACCATCGACAATGTGAACATATATGACGGATATGTGCCGAGCAGTTACAATTCAGGCGGTGGTATCGCCAGTTTTAGTCTGCTTAAACCCTTGAGCACCAAAAACACGCTGTCGCTGTTAACCAATCCATACAACGCAGTTTTGTTTTCGAATTTGAAGTTCAACAAAAACCATGGTCTCATGGCTAGCTATTGCAACAGTTATTCGGCCGCATTGATGCAAAAGCAGTATTCCGATCTAATCAACCAGTATGAAGATCTTTTTTTGAGGTCGCAACACAAATTCGCCAAAGACTATGGTGAGTTGAGCCTTTACTTTTACAATTTCAAAGAAAGACAGAATGCAAAAAGTTCAATTGGGTTTCAGAATGCATCGAAAGGGGCGATGGAAAACAGGGACTTGGGCTTTACGATGAAACTGGGTAATAAGCAGAGCCAATGGCGCCACGACATCAGTGGAATCGGTGTACAAGAAAGGATCAACCTGGATTTAGGGTACAGTTCGGTTGTTCAAAATGAGAAGAGCGTTTGGCTACAATATCGCCTTGAAAATCAAGCAGTTCCTGCCATGCCGAAATTCTTAGCAGAGACAGAAATTGTTGATTATCAACTGGATGATTCTGTAATCACATATCGTTTAAAAAATTCACTGTACTCAGTTGCCTTATACGATGATTGGACGTTTGGCAAATTCAACATCAAGATGGATGCGCGATTGAATTATTTGAATGTACGGGGAGCGAATAAGTTCACGCCGATATACAGGGCAGAAGGAACATACAATGCAGAGACTTCCAAGATAATTCTATCGTTAAATCGGTTTGTTCAAAATCGCATTGGATTGGCGAACAACCTATTCCCCATTTATCAGGACTTGAAAATACCGCTACTCACAACAAATAGAGTACCCATCACCTATGATTTCAATCTAAAGTACCTGCATGTTTCTAAGAAGTTGAATTATCAGTTTATGCTGAATTACAGTTCTGCAGAAAATGCCGTTGATTATCGGTCGGTGTATTCCAACATTTACAACATCAACAGCTTAACCTACGGCAGGAGTCGATATTATGGCGCTGGGTTAGCCGTTACCTACAAAATACGCAGGTTCAGTATCAACAGTAATTTAACCTACTCCAGATCCATGAATTTTTTCGACAGTGTCAATTGGGGAGTGCCTTATCAATCAAATCACAATAGACCCATTATTTTTAATACTTTGTTGAACACGAACATCGGCAAAGTGCCAATTTCATTGCAATTCACAGCGCAATCGGGCAGACCAATCACCAGGCCTGTGGGATTTTTGGGTTATGGGATCATTGATTGGAGTTATCGAAATGAATTTAGAACCAGGGCATTTCATCATTTAGACATCGGCGCAGTAATCCTGAACAAGCAAATAAACAAGGAGTTATCTCACAAGTTGAATTTTCACTTTTACAATGTATACATGAGGCGAAACGTCTATAATGAAATCTACAAAGACAATCAATTCAAAGAACTATCCTTGTTCCCGGTATTGATTTCCTTGGAATACCAAATCAAGTTGACTGGGAAATAACCATGGCCCCCCAAATGCAAACTGTTATAATTCCGCAAAAAACCGCGCTATTAACAAATCCTAATAAATACGTAAAAACTGATCTTTAAAATTGAAAAATCGAATCTAACCCAGTTCGAAAAAGGACTAATTACAGTCCAGGAAATCCCAATCCGCATAAACCCATATTTTTATCTCATTCTGCTTCACGACTTTTTGGTTTGTTTGGGTGCTCGTTTATTGGTGATGATTCCGGCATCCTGCAATTTTCTACCCAATGGATCTGATGCTGCAACCGTGGTTAGATCTTTCTCTAATCCCAATACGAAGAGTACTTGTAAATAACTTCCAATGGCAACAGTAGGACTACCTTGCTCAATATTGTAAATGGTTTTTCTGCCAAGACCAGTACGCTTAGCAATTTGCTCGGCACTCAATTTTCGACGCAAGCGAGCCAATTGTAAATGCTCCCCTAAATCTTTTAAAATCTTCAGGTTTTTAGGCAATATTGCGGGCGCAGTTTTCATTTAACTTGTCTTATAGAGGACAAATATAGACTTGATTGTCCTTTTTATGACAAGTTATTTTGATTTGCCTTAAAGATTTCGGATGTTTTCAAAACGAGCGTCAATGAAATTTTCACCCTCGAAAATGATGATTGAATTGCCCTTAAAATCCTTGAGAAATCCCTATGTTGAAATTCAATGAGCGATTGTAAAGAGGGATAGATCTGGTATCGGCCTGCATGTTGCCTTGTCCGTGATTGTAGCGAAAGCCAAGCGATACATTGGCATTGTTTCCGATGGGAGCCTCAACGCCTAGGCCACCGCAAAATCCATAATCGTACAGATTCCTAAATTGTGTGATGTCAACCATCATAAACGTAATACCTTCACCGGTCGCTTGTCGCTCGGTAGACGTCGCCCTTGTTAAGAGCCCTCCAAAGGCACCGGCATCAATGAAAAATTTGGCACTTTTGCCGAATTGAGCCCTAATCTGGAGGGGTGCGGTGATGTAGTTATTAGCCACACTTACATTCATAGATCCCACTTGAACGCCATTGACATCGGTGATGGGGAAGGCGCCACGGTATCCACCTTTGCGTTCATAGTTTACTTGTGTTCTTACTGATATCCATCGGTCTGCGTTGTATTGGGCTGAGAAACCGGCGCAATACCCCATGGTGGGGGTAAATAAAAAATCAACGTTTTGGCTGTGGATCGTTGTCAAAGATGGTCCTGCTTCTACTCCCATTTGCCATTTGCTGGTTTGGGCCGATGTGTTTGTTGTGTACCTTTTCTGATCTACGGCTATAGAATCGGTGTACCAAAAGGCTTTGTAGGTGAACACGCCATTGTGCGATAGATCTGTAGTGACATGCATAAGCTGCTTGTCGTAGCTTATGTTTAGGTTATTTGATATGCATTGGCCGGTTAATCGACCAGCCAAAAATGAAATAGCGGCAAATAAAATATAGTTTTTCATGTGAATTGAATGTTTGATTATTATGGTATGACTAGAATTAGTTTAAAGATTGCAAATGCCAACATGCTGAAAATTTATCAATGGCAATTATAGGACATGGAAAATAAATAGCATTGATGAAAAGTAATCAATAAAAACACCAATTATAATACACAGTATCACTCCACCACCCACTTGATTTGATTTCCGGTGCCTTCTATCTCAATCAAGTAGTTTCCCGAGGTTGGTGCTTTCAAGACAATTTTGTTTTCGCCTTTTTCGATGCGATGCGAAGACACTTTACTGCCCACAGCGTTGTAAACCGTGACGCGCCTAGATTTGCTATTGCCTTCAATACTCAGCACCACCTCTTTGCCTGCGCCAGTAGGGTTGGGGTAAAGGTTCACCGTGAGATTCTCACCCAGTTGGTTCGTGCTAAGCAACCTTGCATTCACCACGCCCAAACTGATTGTGTCGCGACAGCCGCCAGACACCCCAATCAACCTGGGGTAAAACTTGCCTGTATCCTTATAAGTATAACTCACGGCTGTACCCCAAGCCGTATCCTTGGGTGATTGTTTGGTGTCCCCAAAAATCCATTTGTATTGAGTAGCTCCCGAAATGCTGTTCTTGCCATCGAAATTCACCAACAATGGCACTTTGCCCGATGTGATGCTCAACGTACCGCTGATGCTGAGCACCGCGGGTGCTATGCTAATCTGTCCTTCACTCTGATAATCGCAACCCGCAGCGTTCTTGCTGTGTTTGTTCACCTTGAACGTGCCCGCGCTAGAGTTCCTGG
>JAIYBO010000022.1 GCA_027488495.1 Bacteroidota bacterium
TCTATCACAGTTGAGTTGATTCAACCTATTGCGATGGAGAAGAACTTGCGTTTCGCTATCCGTGAGGGTGGTAGAACTGTAGGTGCTGGTCAGGTAACTGAGATCATCGAGTAATAGAAAACTATAAAAGATAAGAAGGGAGCATTGCAAAATGCTCCCTTTTATACGGGCATAGTTCAATGGTAGAATAGAGGTCTCCAAAACCTTTGATCAGGGTTCGAATCCTTGTGCCCGTGCTAATAAAAGCGCAATGTTTGGAAGAATAAACAATTACTTCCGTGAGACCAGAGACGAGTTGGTAAACAAAGTCAGCTGGCCCACATGGGAAGAACTGAGGGAAAGCACATGGATTGTGTTGGTAGCCTCTTTATTATTTGCCCTAGTAGTATGGGCGCTTGATAGTGTATTGGGTGTGAGTTTGACCCAATTTTATAAATTATTTAAATAAACATGACAACTGCAGAAGACAGACACAAGTGGTACGTAGTTCGTGCAATTACCGGACAAGAAAAGAAGGTAAAGCACAGCATTGCGGTGGAGCTAGAGCGCGACCGTAAGAGCGACTTTGTGCCTGAGATTCTGATACCAACGGAGAAGGTGTATTTGATCAAGAATGGTAAAAAGGCCATCAAGGAGCGCAATGCGTTTCCTGGTTACATTTTGATCCACGCCGATTTGTCTGATCCTGAAATCATGCCATTGATTAAGAGTGTTACTGGTGTGGTTGGTTTCTTGGGTTCCAAGGATCAACCGGTTCCATTGAGACCGAATGAATTGAGCAGAATTTTGGGAACGGCTGATAGTTTGTCTGAGTCTGAAGTATCGGATGAGGAACACTTCTTGGTTGGAGAGTCTGTGAAAGTGGTGGATGGACCGTTCAATGATTTTGACGGTGTGATTGAAGAAGTAAACGAAGAAAAGCGCAAGCTCAAGGTAATGGTGAAGATTTTTGGTCGACGCACACCCCTTGAGTTAAATTATAACCAAATACAAAAATTGTAACAGTAACAATGGCAAAAGAAATAACAGGTTTCGTCAAGCTCCAAGTAAAGGGTGGACAAGCAAACCCAGCGCCTCCAATCGGTCCGGCTTTGGGTTCAAAAGGTTTGAACATCATGGATTTTTGCAAACAATTCAATGCGCGTACGCAGGACAGAATGGGTAAGGTGTTGCCGGTGGTTATCTCCGTTTATTCGGATAAATCATTCGACTTCATCATCAAAACTCCTCCAGTAGCAACGCAGTTGTTGGAAGCTACCAAGCTCCAAAAAGGATCAGCAGAACCAAACCGCAGAAAGGTTAGTTCAGTTTCATGGGATGTGGTGAAAACCATTGCTCAAGATAAAATGCCTGATTTGAACTGCTTCACTGTTGAGTCTGCCATGAAATTGGTTGCAGGAACAGCCCGGAGTATGGGTATCACAGTAACAGGGGATGCCCCATTTTAATCGAATTGAATTATGAAAGTTGGTAAAAAAAGAAAAGAAGCGGAAGCTAAATACGACAATACAAAGTCGTATACTTTGCTTGAAGCGTGTAACATCCTGAAGCAAATTTCAACCACCAAATTTGATGCATCGGTAGACATTGATGTACGATTGGGTGTAGATCCTCGCCAAGCGAATCAAATGGTTCGTGGTGTGGCTTCATTGCCTCATGGTTTGGGTAAGGTTGTACGCACTTTGGTGCTTTGTACTCCGGACAAAGAAGAAGAAGCTAAGGCAGCGGGTGCAGACCACGTTGGTTTGGATGACTATATTGAAAAGATTGCTGGCGGTTGGACCGACATCGACATCATCATTGCCGTACCGAGTGTAATGGCGAAGTTGGGTAGATTGGGTAAAATCTTGGGTCCTCGTAACTTGATGCCCAATCCTAAGAGCGGTACAGTAACCATGGAAGTGGGAAAGGCCGTTACTGAGGTAAAAGCTGGTAAAATCGATTTCAAAGTAGACAAAACGGGTATTATCCATACGTCTGTAGGGAAAGTATCTTTTGAGTCTGACAAATTGAGCGAAAACGCCTTGGAATTGGTGCAGGTATTGCACCGATTGAAGCCAAGTGCAGCCAAGGGTACTTATTTCCGTAGTATCTACATGAGCAGCACGATGAGCCCAAGTGTAAACATTGACGTTAAATCAATCCCAGGAATATAAGCGATGAACAAGGCAGATAAATTATCGGTAGTTGCAGAATTGACCGAGACTTTCAAGTCAAACAACTTTGTTTACTTGGCAGACACAACCGGTTTGAGTGCAAACGACACCAACAAATTGCGTCGTATGTTGTTCGAGCGTGGCGTTGAGATGCGCATGGTAAAGAACACATTGTTGCGCATTGCAATGGAAGAGAGTGGTAAGGATTTTGGTGCATTGAAGGATGTATTGAAAGGTACTACTTGCGTATTGACTGCAGAAGCTCAGAAGGCACCAGCAGAATCAATCAAGGATTTCCGTGGAGCAAGCCAAAGCGTTTTGTTGAAAGGCGCATGGATTGACAACGCAGTATTCTTAGGAGATGATCAATTGGCTACTTTGGTGAAGTTGAAGACCAAGGAAGATATGATTGGCGAAATCATTGGATTGTTGCAGTCACCCATCAAGAATGTTATTGGTGGATTGCAGGCCAGTGGACCACAAAAAATTGGCGGCTTGATCAAGGCGCTTGAAGAACGTAACTAAACAAATAAAAAAACACTTAAATTAAATAACAATGGTAGATTTAAAAGAATTCGCGAACCAGTTGGTAAACCTTACTGTAAAAGAGGTTAACGAGCTTGCTCAAATTTTGAAAGAAGAGCATGGCA
>JAIYBO010000060.1 GCA_027488495.1 Bacteroidota bacterium
CCCTGTAAGGAATTCAAACAAACCTCAACGCCTTCGCCACATCCTCGGGCGTGTCAATGGCAGGGGTTTCATGTTCTGAATAAAAATTATTCATCTCGCCTAGTCATATATTTCCAAAAGTCAACCACCATTTCATACCCTTCCAAGAAGTCAGAAATCGCCTGCCCTCTCACTTCTGGCGATATCATAAAAAATTGCTAAAACAACCAGAATCAATCCAACTTCATGATTCTTCATCACTTGAATAAACAGATAGTCAAAGTCGCATAGACCCTCAATTCATCCTAAAATCGGTTCGAGAATAGACCAGCTTGGGGATCAAAGTGAGAAAACAACATTGAATAACTCCTTTTCGCAATGGCCTTAGAAACATGAAAATGGGCAAATTCACGAGTAAATGGGCTATACTTGCACAGTCATCGATTTATGAACAAGGTCACTCAATTTTTCAAAAAGCATCGAAATGAAATCATCGTTGGCGCACTTGTGTTTATCTTATTAATTTTCATAGATTTACTGAAGTCCTTCTTGTAAAATCGAAGTACCTTCAACTCTGTATTTCACAGATTGTAATGAATTCAAATATCGCATTGTAATTACATCTTTGATCGATAAGGGGCGCCATAAACCAAACTTGAATATTGGGATCATTTTATTTCTACATGTAAAATGTCAGTAATTTTGAACTGAATCTAGGCAAACACAATAAATCAATACAAATCATGCAAGACTTCATCGACCAAGCAACAAAAAATGGCGTCGCTCTGCTCGATACAGGGAAATGCCAATTTTGTGGTGCGGACTATCGACGTGGCATATACGAATGCATGGAAAACTATAACAATGGTCTTCTGTTTTTTGACTTTGGTGATATAGATAATCACTTATATAGATTTTTAAGCGTTGATGCCCATGCCTTGCAACATCCAGAAATTCACGGTCGATGGAGCGATCATTTTCATTTGACTAGGTTGCATTTGATTCTTGAGAGAAAGCAACCATGGGACTACAACAAATCACCCCTTCTCAGTGACTACTTGAATAGATACAAATCAAACAAACCAAATGAGTTTCTCATAGTCCCAAAATCATTGAATAGGGGGAATATCAGGGCAAAAGATTTGACCAAGGCAACAACGACAGAAGAATGCGCTCAACTTATCACAAAATGGGCAGATGAAGTATATCAATCCTGGAGTTCAAACCATGAGGTAATTTCTCGAATTGCTGATGGTTTTTTAGAAAACTATTACATTGAAACAACGGAAGGAAGAAAAACAACGAAACGTAAATAGCCATTGATAGGATTTTGTAATTCATCGATTCAGCGAAGGCATCTAACATACCCTCCATTCATCCTCATATTCCCGCCATATTTAGGACCCAACTAAACGCTCATCCACGCAACCACCAAACCCCAATCACTTCACAATCCAACCCCAAAATCGCTTGTGCAGCAGGGGAATAAAATAGCCCATCAATGGCACCAAAATCACCGTAAACACCAACGTTTTGCCCAATTGTGGAAAGTCTTTCACCAACGGAAACACCACCGCAAACATGATATTGATCACTGGATAAACAAACAACCAACTCACAAACATCAACTTCCATTTCTTGGGAGCCGCCGGAATCGCTGTGGGTTTGGCTGATTCATTTTCTGAAGTATTCTTATTTAACTGCTCAGCATTTTCGATGTTCATGAGGCGAAATTAGGTGAAAATAAACCGTCCCAATTCAAGGCGCTTCGTTATTACTTCATAATCCGTATTAATTTCGCCAGGTAGAAAATCCTTCTATACCACCAATCACCAATATGGCACAGAACATTTTAAATCGCTATGAGAACTACGTGAAACTCACAGACAGTGATATTGAATTGTGTATGCCCTATTTCAAACTGGAATCAAGCAGTAAGAACTGTGTCATTGAAGAACAAAACAAAGTCCCTGAGCATTTGTATTTCATCGCCAACGGATATATGCGATTGTTTTATCATGATAACAATGGCGATGAAATAACTACACTTATCGCATCTCCAAACCAATTTGTTACGTCATTCACGCATTTCATTCATGAAACAAAATCTCCTGAAAATTTGGCTTGTATTACCAACTGCGATTTCTACAAAATAGAAAGGTTCAAAATGGTTGAATTGATCGAAAAAAATGAAAATTTCAAAAAATTGAGCCTAGTGATTTTCGAACAATCCATCATCACAACATCAAACAGAGCAAACGACTTCGCCACGCTCACTGCAGAATTGAGATATAAAAAACTCATGGAGCAACATCCGGAAATTATTCAAAACGTCCCAATACAATACATTGCCTCCTACTTAGGTATAAAGCCACAAAGTTTAAGTAGAATCAGAAAACAAATCATTAAGTAACAAATGTTAAGTTGGGCTTGAAACAACCCATTTAATTTCGCATCAGATTTCATCAATAAGAAATTTGATAAGCGATGTTCGACTTCATTAAACAATATCTCACCACCATTGTTGCGGCACTCACCATCATGGGTTTGGCCTATTTGATTTTCTGGATTTTATTAAGAAACAAACTGGCAAAAAAGAAAATCCAACTTTCAAAAAGAGCCGGTTGGTCGCAAATAAAAGGCGAAATAGGAGCCACTATGCTCTCCTTTATTGGTGGCACAGGGTTCTCTGTACTTTTATTGTCCTACAATGAAATGGGGTTAACAAAATTTTATTTAAATGCGGGTACACATGGATTGTGGTATGAAGTTCTTGTCATTTTCATCATGTTGATTGTATCAGACACTTGGTTTTACTGGAGTCATCGCGCCATGCACCACCAAAGCATTTACAAATACGTACACGCATTACACCACCGCAGTTTAGACGTAAACCCCTTCACGTCGAGCTCGTTCCACATCATTGAATCATTATGGCTCACAGCTTGGGTTTTACCTCTCGCCATGGTGCTGCCAATTTCAATGTCGGCATTGGGAATCATGCAAGTAATTGGAACTCTCAACAATTTAAAATCACATCTTGGATATGAACTTTTCCCGAAAATGTTCAGCAAACCACCTTTCAACCTACTGATCAATGCCACCAACCACAGCCTACACCATACCCAATACAGAGGCAATTATGGACTTTTCTTTCGATTTTGGGACATGGCATGTGGCACAGAATTAAATGATACCAAAAGCACTTTTAATGAAATTCACAGCAGAAAGACAGCAACCATCATCGACAATACAAAATATCGAACATTGATTATAGACAAAATCACGAATGAAACACCACAAACAGTTTCGGTATACTTCAAACCAACAGACAATGCCTTCTACGATTATTTGGCAGGACAATACCTGACCCTCAAAGTCAAAATTGGTGGCAAAACCCATCATCGGTGCTTCTCATTAAGCTCATCGCCCAACATTGATGATTTCTTAAGAATCACTGTAAAATTAAAAGGGGACGTATCTCATTATTTTCATCAAAATGCTAAAATTGGAGACCCGGTGGAATCGCTGCTACCTGTGGGTGATTTCACCTTCTCACCACAACCCACGATTGAAAAACATTACGTAATGGTAGCGGGTGGAAGTGGAATAACACCCTTATTCAGCATGATGATGCAGATGCTAAAATTTGAACCACAAAACAAAGTAACCTTGCTTTATGCCAACAAAACAGTAGAAAACATCATATTTAAAAGCCAACTAAAGCAATTGGCCATGACCTACCCAAACTTTGAATACATCGATTTTCTGTCCGGAAACAAACGCATTGAACAAGCTGATTTAAATAAAGGGGGAAATACCCACTTCTATATCTGTGGACCCGATGCCTTTATGTGCGCAATATCCCAGCACCTGAAAGATCTCAACATCCCTAAATCACATGTAAATTTGGAACACTTTGCCGACGGATATAAACCATGGTTTGGCTTACCATTCCCGGCAAAAGCACATTACATCAAATCCTTCACAAACCAATAGTCGGTCTGTGGCGTACTCCCCAAGGGAAAATCGTTTTGCAGCCCCGTATTCACAAACCCGTGCTTCTCGTAGAATCCGCGTGCCCGGAAATTGTATTCCCACACCGACAAATACATACGCTCATATCCATTTTCCCTGGCGAAAGCAATGGCGAAATTCATTAATTCATTGGCCACGCCCGCCCCGTGATATTCCTTCAACACATACAATCTCACCAACTCAATGCATTTATATGGTTTCAAAGCCTCCAAAGAACATCCGTAAATCGTATTGATACGCATATACCCGTTCGCTACACCTTCCGCCTCAAAGAAAAAGAAATTGTCCTGCAGGTCGCTCAACTCCAGTGCACATTGCTCCGTGTTGAAATACAGCTCCAACACACCCCGCATATCCTCCAGCGTGCAAGTATTGCCAAACGTATCGTCGAACGTCTTTCTGCCAATGGCTTGTAGCAGAGCCACATCGTTCAAATCACCCCTTCTGATCATCGATTCATCGCTTTACAC
>JAIYBO010000243.1 GCA_027488495.1 Bacteroidota bacterium
ATCCCTTTGATGCTTTTGATGTTTTCCCACAGTAGGGCTTCGTCTGGTGTGATCGCCTGCTCTTCGCATTCGGTATTGTTGTCGTCGATCAAAGCATTTACCGCCATTCCGTGGCTGTTTCCCGATGGGGTTGTATAAGGCGAGTGAAGGTCGTAATGCGCATCAATCCAAATCACACCCACTTCTTCTGCGGCGTATACTTGACATAAACCGCTAACGCCACCAATGCCATTGCTGTGGTCGGCTGTGAGTAAAAGGCAAGTGTGCCCAGAATTTAGTTGGTGGGCGACTTTGTTGGCAAATAACGTTTGATGGTCCAACAATTGCGAGCCATTTTTAAGATGGGATTTCAGCGTTTGATGGTCCGATGCGATATGGGTGTTTGAAGTAGATTCTGCCGGTAAATGTTGGCCATTGGGAACTTGTACGATGGGGGTGTTGGTGAGCCATTCCCCAAGGGTTTCATTGAGGGTGTTGATGACGTATTGAGGTCCTTTGCTGGTGCCTCTTTTGCCTGCTCCGTATTCCCATTCCGACGTAATAATGCACGTGCTTTTTTCTTTCATAACTGTTCACGGAGATTCGTATTCTTGCAATATAGTAAATAATTTTTAGATACAAATTCAGCGCTTCCGCTGCCAAACAAAGTATGCGCCTTCACTATCGATCAGATTGAATTGATATCGAAAGTACCGGTCTGCTTGGTAATTGCACTTGGTGATGAGCCGGGCGTCTTGTTTGTGGTTGACGTCTTTGATCCAAATTCGTTTGCCCGATTGAATGGGGTAAGGCTGATTCTTGGTTCGATTTAAAACGAATGTATCGGTGAGCCAGGGGCCTCTGAAATCCTTGGGGGAAAGTCTACCGTGGTAGTAAACTGAAAAGGATTTGAACCCTTGGGTTTCAACGTAAGGTGTGATTTTAACCTGTGATTTTACAGTGCTCACCAATTCGTGTTGAAGCAATTTTTCGGCAGGTGGCAACAAAAAGAAATAGGTGCTGAGTGCTACCAAAGAAAATCCCATGAATAGTTTCCCTGGGTGCCAATCTGAAACCATGAAGTTCTTTACAATCCAAGGGAACACCAACACAATCATCAAGGTGGCGGGTATCAATGCGGTCCAATGCCAAGCATCGTGCTGAAAAATCAAACCACGAGAAAAACCATCGAGATAAGGATTCGCCCAAGCAGGGATATTGTCTCTACCGAACACCAAGGGCAGGGCAATAAAGGCAGCGAGCAATCCCAACGCTGTAATCAGCAAGAACAGTTTTTGTATCCAATGATTTTGACTCCGTTGGGTATGCACCAAATAGGCGTGGTAACCGGCGAAATAGGTGAGGGGGAACCAACACAAACTGCTGTAATGGATGATTTTGGTGGTTACAATGCTGAAAATAATCAAGACAACCCAAAAAAGTATCCTTTGAATGGCGTGCCAACTTTCGATGTGATAGTCTTCTTCGCCCCGTTTAAACAGGTAAGGCAGGGCAAGCGATGACGATGGGAAGCAAAGAAACAGCAACACCAAAACGTGATAAAACCAGGGTTGGTTGTGCCATGCAATCTGCCCTTGAACGAGTTCCAATTGGTATCGAATGAAAGATCCAAAGAATTGAGCACCCAAATGCTGGTAGACGCTGAAGATCCAACCGCCAAGAATTAGCGTCAATCCCAATAGGGCGATGAAAATCCTGGTAGAAATGATGTCGTGCCATCGACCCCGGTATGCAGTAGCGATCAATGCAACCAATCCAACAATCAACAAAGCCGCTTGTCCTTTGGTGAGGATGGCCAAACCCAGAAATACACCCACCATGAGGTAGTGCCAATGGGGTCTGGTGTTTTCCGATTCACAGCGGGTGATGCGGTACCAGTGCCATATCGATAAGAACATGAATAGGTTGAATATTGGGTCGATGATGCCAAGTTTGAAATACAACATCGGGGCGAAGGTGAATGCCATCGCCAAGGCCCAAAAGACGCCGAGCGCTCTTTTTTCGAGATAGCAACCAATGTGGTATGCTAGGTTTACCGTTACAATGCCGGCCAAGGCGTTGGGCAAGCGAAACACCCAGGTATGCTCGCCAAAAAGTGAAACGAAGAAGGCTTGAATCCAAATGAACAAAGGGGGTTTCTCCCAAAAGGGCTCAAATGCAACCTGCACGTAGTACCAGTTGTTGCTGAGGTTCATTTCTCGGGCGGATTCGGCAAAATTGAGTTCGTCCCAATCAAACAATGGCGTAACGCCCAACCCAGGTAAAAACAACAGCATGGCCAGCGCTGTGATGATGATATGAACCTTGATTTTATTCATGGATGTTGAGTTTTACGCCCATGCGATGGCCGAATTGAAGAAATAGCAACGCCAATGTGCCACCGCCGCATACATCAACCAAGGAATGCTGGGCCAAATACATTCTGGAGTATCCGGTGCCGATGGCGATCATCGCCAAGAATAAATAGACAATGCGTTTGCCTTTGAATGGTTTGGGGTAGCAAATTGCCAGTAGGCCCATGGTGAAAAAGCCCACCGCTGTATGTCCAGAAGGGAAAGCTTGCCAGTGATGTATTTCCAGATCTGGGATGCGCCGAACCAAATTGGCATTGATTTCGATGGGGCGGGGTGCGTTGATCCAAGATTTAATCCCTGCCACAGTGAGTGCTTGTATGCCGAGCAAAACCGACATCCAAAGTCCGCGTTTCCAATCGGTGATGATGGCCACCGAAAGTGCCACAACAATGAGTGCCCATTCAGCCAACCAAGAAAAGTGGATAAAAAATTGATCCATGAAAAATGGGCCAGAATGGTTGGCAAACCAAGTGAAGGGCATGTTGAAACCCAATGCCACAGCCGTCCAACCAATGAATAAGGCAAATCCTGTTAAGAAAAAGTAACCGCGGGCCAACATGTTCCATACAAAGATAATTACTTCACAACGCTGAAACATTTTGATATTCACGATAAATTGTTTTTTTTGCGTAAACTCTTCGTGAGTAATTGATTTTTAATGCCTATGACTTCTACCAAAGCAACCCGGAACAAGTTGGAATTGGAGTACCCGATGCGGTCTTCATCCAACATATTATTTCAATACATTTCCAATCCGTCAGGTTTGCAGAGCTGGTTTGCCGATCACGTAGGTGTTCAAGGCGGTGATAAATACAAATTCAAATGGGATGATGGCACTGAGACCAATGCCATTTTGATCAAATCGGTGAATGGGAAATACGTGAGATTTCGGATCGTTGAGGCGGAAGACACAGAAGAGTACTTAGAGTTTCGCGTTGCACAAGATGCCATCACGGGCGACATCGACCTGGTAATTACAGAATTTGTAAATGCAGGCGATGAAGAAAATACCGCTGCCATTTGGGATGCAGCCGTGGATACTTTGAAATATACAATCGGGGGGTAATTGTATCGGGCCTTAAAGCCTAATCAATCGGTTTGTAATTCGGAAATGGCCAAGTAGGCTAACAATCCGCAACCTTGCTCCAACGCATCTTCGTCGGCATCAAAGCTGGGGTGATGTACACTGAAGGTGGTCTTTTTTGCTTCATTTCTCGTGCCCAATCGATAAAAGCAACTTGGTACGGCTTGTGAGAAGTAGGAAAAATCCTCAGCCGCCATCCAAATGCCCAAATCTTCTACATGGTCATCGCCCAGAAAATCTTTGGCTTGAGATTGTAAACGATGGGTGAGCGCTTCGTGGTTTTTTAAGAACGGATATCCTCTTTTGATCACGAAATCAACCTGTCCGCCCATGCCTTCCACCAGGCCTTTGGCGATGGATAACATTTTTTCGTGGGCTTCACTGCGCCATGCTTCATCCAATGTTCTAAAGGTGCCATCAATTTTCACCTCGTTGGGGATCACGTTTGTTGCACCTTGGGCGATGACTTTCCCAAACGATAATACCGATGGTATGGCAGGATTTGCCACGCGAGACACCACTTGCTGCAGGGCAACGATCAAATGCGCCGATATCAACACGGGGTCTATGTTGAAATGGGGCATAGCACCATGTCCGCCCTTGCCAGTCACTGTGATATAAATTTCATCGGTGCTGGCCATGTACAGCCCCGGTCTAAATCCTGTATTTCCGGTTACGATGCCAGGCATTACGTGCTGACCGATCATCACGTTTACCTTTGGGTTTTCCAACACACCTTCTTCAATCATGAGGGAGGCGCCACCGGGCAATTTTTCTTCACCGGGCTGGAAAATCAGCTTTACACTGCCTTCAAAGTGGTCTTTGATTTCTGTGAGCAATCTGGCCGCACCCAACAGACTGGTGGTGTGAACATCATGTCCGCAAGCGTGCATCACGCCTTCTTTTTTGCTGCGGTAGGGCCTGCCGTCATTCACCTCAACAATGGGCAACGCATCCATATCGGCGCGCAAGCCAACCACCTTCTTTCCTGGGTTTTTTCCTTCGATGATGGCCACCACGCCGGTGTTGGCAAATCGGGTGGTTTTCAATCCCAAAGAATGCAGTTCTCTTTCCACCAATGCAGCGGTTTCATGTTCTTGAAACGACAGTTCAGGATTTTCGTGAATGTGTCTGCGGATGCCGATCAATTCGGGCAAAATCTCATTTGATCGCTGTTGAATGTGTTTCTTGATATCCATGTTGGAATTGTTCGCTGAGATGAAGTACTTTGCAAATCTAATGGTTTCAACGATTTGTTGAATCAACTCAAATTACAAAGATATGATCGCCCCAAGTTCCATCGACCAACTGATCAATTCAGTACACATTGAAGATGTGGTGGGCGACTATGTTTCTTTGAAGCGGTCGGGTTCCAGATATAAAGGTTGCTGTCCATTTCACGATGAAAAAACGCCTTCGTTTGTGGTTTCTCCCACCATGGGGATTTACAAGTGTTTCGGCTGTCAGAAGGGCGGAAATGCCATTCAATTTGTGATGGACATTGAAAACCTAAACTTTGTTGAAGCAGCCAAATCCCTAGCGAAGCGGTATAACATCGAATTGATAGAAACCAACGTTGAAAATCAGGATGTATACCAGGAAGCGCAGCGTGCGAAGGAATCGATGCAAGCGGCCGTGGATTTTGCACAGCAATTTTTTTCTGATCAACTGTTTAATACGGAAGAGGGTAAATCGATCGGTTTGCCTTACTTCAAGGAACGCGGTTTTACCGTGGATACCATCAAGAAATGGGGTTTGGGTTACAGCCCTGAGAGTTGGGAAGCTCTGGCAAAAGTTAGTCACAACAAGGGGTATCATTCCGAAGTGATGGTGAAGGCGGGGTTGTTGAAAGTTCGCGACAATGGTACGCATTACGATTTGTTTCGATACCGGGTGATGTTCAGCATCTTCGCCGTGACCGGAAAGGTGATCGGATTTGCCGGGCGGAAAATGAGTTCCACGGATCCATCGCCCAAATACGTGAATTCCCCTGAAACAGAACTTTACAAAAAGAGCGATGTACTCTTTGGGATGTTCCAGGCGAAGAACGCCGTGAAAAAGTTGGACAAGGTCTATATGACGGAGGGTTATACCGATGTAATTACCTTGCACCAATCGGGCATTGAAAACGCGGTGGCGAGTTCGGGAACGGCCTTAACGCCCGGACAGATTAAACTACTCAAACGATTTACCAGCAACGTAACGGTTGTGTACGATGGCGATATGGCGGGTATCAAAGCTTCGATTCGAGGTATTGATTTGCTGCTACAAGAAGGGTTGAATGTGCGTGTGGTGCCTTTGCCAGAGGGACAGGATCCGGATTCTTATTGCAAAGAACTGGGCGGTGAGCGGTTTCAGAAATACATCGATGAAAACGAAGAAACGTTCATCTTCTTCAAGGCCAAATTGCTGATTGATGAAACCAAGAATGATCCTTTGCGCAAATCGGATGCTGTGCGCGACATTCTGAAGAGTTTGGCGTTGATCAACGATCCCCTCAAGCGAGCGGCATTGGCTCAGCAATTGGCGGGGATTTGTGAAATGGAAGAGGCCGTGTTGGTTCAAGAGTTGGCGAAATTGGTGAAGCAACAGCAAGCCAAAGAAAATCAGGAGTTTGAGAAAGAGGTGAAATCAGCCATCGAAGGGGCGGGTGCATCTTTTGGTTTTGTTGAAGGTGGGAGTGGTGCGCTGCGGGTGAATTTGCTCGATCACAAGGAGCAGGAATTGGCGGTGTTTCGAATTTTGTTGCTTTATGCCGAACAGTCATTTGTCGAAGGAAAGTCGGTTTTCGATTTTGTTTGGGATGAACTCGCACAAGACGATTTGATTGAGTTTGAACATGATTTGTGTGTGAAGTTGGAGCAAGAGGTGCGATTGCAGTCAGGTTGGCCCGGTCAAAAGTTCTTCGTACATCACATAGATCCAGAAATTGCGGCTTGGTCGGCGGGCGTTTTGGCAGAAGGGTATCCTTTGAGTCAAGCGTATGCCGATAACTATATCGATGTAAAAGATGAATCGCTGAGTTACAGAGAGCAAGTGGTGAATGTTTTTTTGCATTTGAGACGTAAAAAGTTGGACGCTAGAATCGAAGAACACCTGGAATTGATCAAGGAAAACGCGAATGCCGCCGATGAAGACATGGTGGTAATGATGGAATATTTGAAGAATTTGAACCAATTAAAAAGGGAAATTGCCCTCAAATTGGGAAATTCGGTGAGTAGGATTTGAGGATAATTGATTGTTTGTTAAATAGTTAGTACTTTGGCACGCTGTTTGCATACTAGGCAGTATGTTCAAAAATAAATTAGCGATTCCAACACTGGTGCTACTTTTTTTGACCGCAGCAGCTGTCGGTAAATCGGCTTTTGGTACGGAGGTAGCATTACCAGTTTCAACTGTTAAGGCATCAGATACATCCGTTGTTGTAGTTAAAGATTCATTGTATTTCGATTCATTGTCATTGTCGTTAAAGGTAATTCCTCGCTTACAAGACATGTACACAGTGGGGAAGAAGGCGATTGGCAAATGGGCCAAATTGTTTATTGCAGTAAAAATTGTTGAAAGTGGAAATGATGGCGATAACAGCATTTATGCTCGTAGAGATTTCAACTTAACCGGTATGCGTCAACCCAAAGCGCGCAAAACTATGTCGTTGGGTCGCACAAAATCCAACTACGCGAGATTTGCCAGTTGGTACGATTGTATGGTAGATTTTGGTATGTATTTGGATGGGATGGAGCGTGCGTTCAAGCGCAAATATCACAGATCGCCAAAGAACAGCCAGGAAATGGTTCAGTACTTGTACGGCAAATACAATTCGCACCCTGTTTGGCGCAAGCGTACATTGTTTGTGTTGAAGAAGTTTGATTTGAAGTAGTAGTTCATAGGTTAGTTATAGAAGAGGAGGCCCGGCTGATGCTGGGCCTCTTCTTTTTTGAATCCACATCAAACTTAGTATCAGTCCAAGTAAAAATGCCGTGCCACTTACGGCAAAAATACCAATGTAATTCCATCCCAATCCTTCAATGAAATGGTTTGCAGTGAGTCCGCCAATGATGATACCCATTTCCAAGCTCATAAAAAGCATCGCCATGGCCCTTCCTCGGTGCTGTGCATCTGCCGTGTCGCTGGCCCAAGCAAATAAACTGGGGGCATTAAAGCCTTGTCCGATGCCGTAAAAAACTGCCGCAGCGCCAAACCACACCAAGCCAGGGATTTTGCAATCCAAACAATTCATTGTGTTTCTGTGGTCCAGAGCGATGGCCATGTAAATCAAAATCGCCATGGAAAGCACTTGCGCAAATGTACCGATGGCCGTGCTCCAAGCCCTGCCTACTTTGTCGCTAATGCGGCCACTTACCAATCGAAATAAGAGCGATATGCCAATGTAAATACTCAAAAATAGCCCTTTGTTTGTGTAGCCCAATGCGAGAGTAAAATCCGACATCACCGTGAGGATGGAGCCCAAGGATACGCAAACCAATAGCATGATGGCGCTGGGTTTCCAGGCGGGCCAAAAGAACAAATTGCTCAATCTGAATTGGAATTCTTTTTTTTCGGCGGGTTTTCGGGTTTCCGGCAAGCTCATGAAAAGCATCCAAGCAGTGGCTGCCAATGCGGCGCTGATGTAATACATCCAATCAATGCCCCAATGCAAGGCGATCAGTGCTCCCAAAGCGTATCCAACGGTTGTGCCGAGGTTGTTGAACATCCCCTGCCATCCCATGGCCCTGCCGCGATGCGATTCTTGAACGATATCGGCCGTAAAAGCAGTGAATCCAGTGGGTGTAAACCCCGTAGAGAATCCATGTATCGCCCGAACAACCAAAAATCCTGTTACGGTGCTTACCCAAGGATAAAAACAGCCGGCCACGATGCAAAACAAACACCCGCCAATCATGGCCCATTTCCGACCCAAATTGTCGGTAATCCAACCGCTGAAAGGTCTTGCAATCAAAGCGCTGATAGAAAACGCAGGAATGATCCAACCCACATAATCGGCGCCACCGCGGGCACGCAATTCGGTTGACAATTCTGGCAGGATTAAATTGAAAGAGAAGAAAAAGCTCATCGCCCCCAAACACATCACCCAGAACGATTTGGGATATTTGTATTTTGAGCTATTGGCCGCGGTCATCGGTTGGGATACTTCGCTACCAAGGGCATCAATCGGCCTTTGCCAAAGGCTTTGTTACTCACTCTCAAGATGGGAGGCGCTTGATATCGCTTGTATTCACTGGCATTTACCAAGGCAACCACTTTGTTCACCACCGTTTGGTCATAACCCATGGTAATCAATTCTTCTATGCCTTTTTTCTCTTCGATGTAGTGCTTGAGCAGTTCGTCCAAAACATCGTAATCGGGCAAAGAATCTGCATCCTTTTGTCCAGGCCTTAACTCGGCAGATGGGGCCTTTTCGATGATGTTCACTGGGATGATTTCTTCATGGCGGTTGATATATCGCGCCAAAGCATACACCTGATTTTTGTATACATCGCCAATTACACTGATCGCACCGCACAAATCGCCGTACAAGGTGCTGTAACCAACGCTCAACTCACTTTTGTTGCTGGTATTCAATAAAATATAGCCCAATTTGTTGCTGATGGCCATGAGCAATACGGCCCGGGAACGCGCTTGCAAATTTTCTTCGGCCAAATTGAAAGGCTTGCCCTGAAAAACGGGGGATAAGGCTTCCATGTATCCATCATACAAAGATTTGATGGGGATGGTGATGGCTTCATTGCCCAAATTTGCGCTCAATTTTTCTGCATCGGAAACGCTGTGATCGCTGCTGAACATCGATGGCATCAAAACAGGATGCACGCAATCGCCGCCCAAAGCAGCACTGGCCAAGGCTTGCACCACGGCGCTGTCTATTCCACCCGATGAGCCCAAAATGGCATGGGTGAAGCCCATCTTCGAAAAGTAATCTTTGATGCCAAAAACCAACGCTTTATACAATTGCGCGGTATCATCGGTGTCTAATGGGACCGATTTGCCCACTGAGAATTTGCCATCCACAAAATCGGCGTACACCACGGTTTCCTCGAAACTGGGTGCTTGTATCACGACTTCGCCATTGCCATTCACCGCCCTGCTGGAGCCGTCGAACAACAATTCTGTGTGAACGCCTACTTGGTTGACATACAAAACGGGTAAATCAAATCTCGCTGCTTGTCCGCCAAAAACCCGGTTTCTCAGCGATTGCTTGCCGATGTGAAAGGGCGATGCAGAGGGGTTTATGATGAGGTGGGCCCCCAATTCTTTGAGCGCTTGCCCAGGACTCACGGGGTACTCAAAATCGTTGTATACATCCCACAGATCTTCACAAATGGCGATGCCAATGTTCACGCCTTTATATTCAATGATTTGTGAGGTGGTTTCGGGTTGGAAATATCGGTGTTCGTTGAAAACGTCGTAGGTGGGTAGGAGGGTTTTGGCTACGATGTGTTGGATTTTGCCGTTGTACATGAAGCAAGCGGCATTTTGCAGTAAGCGACCTTTCCCTGGGTTGCGAATCACACCACCCACAATTGCGGCGATGCCGTCACAAGCCCTGGCGATGGCCTCCAATGCGTGCTCGCATTTCTCAATGAATGAAGGGTAATCCAACAGATCGTCTGGCATGTAGCCACAAACGCTCAATTCAGAAAATACCACCAAATCAACTTTGTCTTGCTTGGCTTGAAACAAAACATCCGCCATTTTGGCTGTGTTCGACTCAAAATCGCCAATGGTAAAATTGAGTTGGGCCAGTGCGATTTTTAACCCCGACATGCTGGATTAGAAAAGAATACCAGCAGACAATCCGATCATATTGGAACGACCGGAAACACGGGTGTCTTTAAAGAAGTCAGAAATGCTGTTATCGAAACGCAATCCGGCATGAAACATGGTAGATCCAGTTAATTTGTATTCAATGCCTGCGCCAATCACCACTGGGAAACGAACGGTATTGATGTTGTCTGAAAAATCGTACTCTGTTTCACCCGATGGGCTGCCTACGATTTGCGTTCCGCTGAACTGATACACATTGTCGTCTGTGTTGTTGGGATCGTGGAAGGAAATGCCCTTGTTGGTTGGGTAGATGGGGTCTGAATCCAATGTGGTTGTGCTCAACTTCTTTTTCATAGCGAATGAGGGCGCAACGCCAAACTGGAAGTAGTATTTCATGTTGCCAATTTCATCCGTTTTCATTTTAACGGTCAACGGAATCTGCAAGTATTGGATGTTGTATTTGAAATCCACTTTGCCATTGGGGTATTTGTAAATGGAATCGCGTGTGCCGCCAGTAGGCAATGCAATGGTAACTTTGTTGCGCAATTCAGAGTTGCTTTTCACATTTACAGGTATGGTGGAAACTGAAAGTTCGGTGCCCATCCAATAGTTGGTGCTTTTGAACATGGCAAAATCCGCAGTTACGCCATAGGAAAATCCCAATCCCAAACCGTCGTTGCTCATCGGGCCTTCCTGGATGTTCATCCAAGAAAAATTGGGGCTTACTCTCACGCCCATTTTCACAGAAGGCGCTGTTTGTGCCTTCAAATTTGTGATTCCCGCAAAAAGCAAGATAGCAGCAATGCCAAAAGAAGTGTTTCTTTGTAGTTTCATACGTTTTATGCAAAAAAACAACAATCGTTCCATACTGTTCAACTTCATTTATCCCCTTTTGTTGGTGATTCTATTTTCTTGTACACAACAAAAGCAATCGGCCCCAGTTTCTTTGGGCTACAACGATTTTGTTTCCTCCTTGGATTCAATCAGGCAGCGGGGATGCACGGCCAAAGACATCGATGAAATGCGCAAAAAGCACGGCAGATTTTTTTCTCTGTGGATGTATGAAGTGATGGATTTTGGTAGGTTCGGTCCCATTTCCGATACAGCGCGGGCGCAATACTTGCAATATTGGTTGATGCAGAACCAGCCGGTGTTTGGCGTGGTGAAAGCCCATTATGCCAAGACCACGCAGTGGAAAACCGATTTGGAACAGGCCTGGGGCAATTTGCAAACCGCAATTCCAAGTACGCCCAATGCGCAGATTTACAGTTACTTGTCGCAGTTTAGTAATTACAACACGTTCGTAGATACGGTGATCAATGATCGCACAAAAAAGCAAGAAGTGATCTTGGCCTACAGCCAGGAAATGTTTCTAAACGATACTTTTCCGGCTTACGCGATGTTGGAAATGCCCCCATTTTTCAATCGTTACAACGGCAGCGATCAAATAGCATCACAGCTGATTTGGAATTATTTGAAAATGCATTTCGAAGCCACACACAACAGAACGTCTATGCTGGATGAAATGGTGTTTCAAGGCAAATTGTGGTACAGTGTGTTGCAACTGTTTCCAAAAAGAAATCCATGGGAGTTGTTGGGCTACGAAAAAGCAGAGTGGGAATGGATGATGCGCGAAGAAGGTCAAATTTGGAAGCATTACCTCGATAAACAAATACTCTTTAGCACCAAGTTCAATGATTACAAAAGGTATTTCGCCTTTGGCAACAAAACCTTCGGCGGCGGCGTTCCCGAAGACTGTCCACCGTTGATTGGCAATTTCATTGGCTTGCGCATCGCCCAGTCATATGCCGAAAAAAACAAGGCGGGCTTGGAGCAAATTTGGCAAGTGAATAAGTCCAATGCGTTTTTACAAGCGTCAACCTACAACCCAATCAAGTAATTTTGCATTTTTACAGGAAACCATAACAAATAGCATGAATCAAGAGTTAAAGGCATACATGGACACCCGATTGCGGGAAAATCAATTCATTCAATTCATTGGATTGAAGCTCACACACATCGATAAGCACGTGGCAGAGATGGAGTTGAATTTGTTGGAGCACCACATGCAACATACCGGGTTTACCCATGGAGGCGTTACAGCGACAATTTGCGATGTAACCACTGGGATTGCCGCCTATACCGCCGCTTATAATGGCACAGAGACTTCCAAAAACGTAGTCACTGTTGACCTGAAAGTATCGTACATCAATCCTTCCACCGCCCCCAAAATTCGATCTACTGGAAAGGTTGTGAAGGCCGGACAGAATTTGATTTTTTGTGAAGGACATGTTTTTGATGTGTTTCCCAATGGCGATGAGAAATTGGTAGCCACTTGCGTGAGCATCATGGCAGCCGTGGATATTCCGTTGAAGTCAACGGTGAAAAATAACGATGTATGAGCACGAAATACAGAGACATTCTATACAATAACTATCACACCAACCAAAGTGGTAGGGCGTCTTTGACCGATGCCAAATCGTTGTTTGAGCGTGAGAAAAAGCAGTTTGAGCGCGAGATTTTGCCCAAGTTGGCCGGGGTGTCGAAAAGTGCACGCATCTTCTGTTTGGGTTGTGGTCGTGGTAGTTTGTTGATGGCCTTGAACCAGGCTGGG
>JAIYBO010000037.1 GCA_027488495.1 Bacteroidota bacterium
GGAAAATAACCCAACAGCGGTTGTAGGTTCGATAAAATTTGAGAATACGGTGCAGTGCGCAATTCTTCGTAGGTATTGGCACCGGTGAGCACGCCCACATTCCAAGCACAACCCGCCGAAAAACCCTCGTACAAATCACTGATCGTATCACCCACCTTCATCACAAAATGTGAGTATTCCACCCCAGAGCGCTTCATCGCCAAACGAATCATATCGGGCTGAGGCCTACCGGCCATTACTTCATCGCTTCCGATGTACCCATTGAGTACAGTACCCAAGTTCAAGTTCTGTACAATTACATCCGCAATGGCCCTATTGAAACCCGTATTCAAATAGACTTGAGATCCACACGCGCGAATGCTCTCAAACAACTCACCCGCATGAGGCATCAATTCGATGCTTCCTTTCTCGGCATATTGCGCAGTCAATCGCTCGTTAAAATGAAACACCAAACCATCGATCTGTTCAGCCGACACCTCTACTTGATGCAAAGAACACAGTTGCTCAAACGCTGTTTTCTTGGGAATTCCCATCACTTTATTGGCATCGTCGAGCGTTACATCCACCGCCAATTTTTCCTTCATCGTATTCATTGCGGCCTTTTGAACAAGACCAAAATCATTCACAGTTGTACCTGCGATGTCTAAGACTACCAATTTAGGGATCATGCAACAAAGGTGAAACACCAATAAGAACTCATTATTACTTCAATGTTATTCTCAAAATCCATAGGATACTTCACTACACAATTGCATTCAACCTCCCACCAATTACAATTCAAGCATAACCCTGGCATAACCATTTAAATATATCCCAGTTATTTTTTCGCAACCATGTTAAAAATAGGCATCCTCTATTCTGAAAGCAAATTCACTCCGTGGCGAGAAAATATCGATACCGAAACCCTCATTTCACTTTACCGAGCACTGCCCAAAAACGCCGTTGGTACAATCATTCACATGACCGAACCCAACAAAGACATGGCGGACCTACTGAAACGATACAACCTCATCATCAATGTTTGCTATGGCTTCGACAGTTACAATCAAGCAGACATTGCCACTTGGTTAGACGATAACAACATCGCTCACTTGAGCAGCGGTGGAGTGCAACAGCAAAAAGCGCAAGACAAATTATGGGTTGAACAACTTCTCTTGGAAAGTGGGTTATTTGTACCGGTATCACTTCAACATACAAACAACCTTCATCACAATTTATATATATCTAAACCCCGCTTTGGAGGCTGCCATCGAGGCATCGAGATTTTCACCGCAGAGGAAGTCCAATTTCATTTCCAAAAGTGCTCCGCAGAAAACAAACTCATCCAACCTTATTTAATTGGTCGCGAATTCAGCATCGCCATCATCCCCAATGAAGACGGCACACAATACGAAGCCTTACCGCCCTTAGAAGTAATCCCATTTCCAAAAAGAGACATTTATTTGGCGGGCCATTCGCACGGTAAAACGCGCAAAAACTTTTTCCCCAACATCGATTCTGTGATGCTAAATTCACTGTGCGATGCCGCCGTTTCCGCTCACAATGCCTTGGATTTGAAATTCATGTCGCGCGTGGATATTCGCTGGGTAGACAACACTCCTTACATATTGGATGTGAACACAATGCCCAATTTACACCCAAGAAAAAGCATGTTGCCCGGCCTATTAAAGGTACATAAAATTGGATTAACAACGCTCCTCAAGCGATCCATTACGATGGCCACCAACGCAACCCCACTGTTGAGCGTTCATTGATACATCATTCACAAAAAATACAATCCAAAAAACAGTTTTAACATTGTAATAATCAGTGATTTAATTTGATGATTCAATTTTGAAAAATGAAACAACAATGGCCCAAATTAATCATCTTGCCCTTGGTAGATTTAACCATAGGTTCACACTCGGCCATAGGAGACATATTTCAAGGAGTTTTCAAAGAGCATCATTTTAAAGCAGACAATTGGGCGTTGGACGAGCTACTCGGAAAACCGATTGATCAGGTGGTAGAAATCATCGCGCTCAGAATGCTCACCGAACCTACGGCGGAGCTAAAAACCAAAATCGCAAGACAAATTTCAGATCAAATACAACTACACTTTGACCAATTACCAAAACCATCGCTGAACAGCGAATTCATCGATTTCGCACTTGCGTTAAAACAAAAAAACTGCACCATCACTTGCCTTACTTGGCTCGAGCCCAAAACCAGCAGGGGCATTATGGAAAATCACGATTCACAAAATCTGATCCATACAACTTTGAGTACTTTGGAAGTTCCGAGATCCAGTCCATTTCCCGATGGTATTTTCAAAATCATGAACCTTGCAAATGTCACCAATCTGGAGGATGTGGCATTTGTAGGAACCACCAAATCGGACCTATTAGCTGGATATCATGCTGGATGCAAATGGAATGTCCTCATCACCAAGGATAGTAAAAACACAAAATGGAATGCATACCCTTACACGCACATCTTTGAATCCCTGAATCAACTGATCGATGCCTTCAACCACACGCCTCAAAAAAAGGACATGAAAAAGATTTTGGGCCGAAAAAATAGCATCCAAAAAAGATTGAGGTAATAAATCATTCATCCACAATTAACAATTCATCAAAA
>JAIYBO010000023.1 GCA_027488495.1 Bacteroidota bacterium
AGATTCGTATAATCGCCCAATATCCGACCTCCCACTTCTTTGAGTGCACAATCGTCTTGGATTTTTACAAATCCCCTTAAAAAGAAGCCTTCCGATTTTTTGGCAGAATTGAGCTCTTGGTAGAGTTTCAAGGCACGCTCACCGCATCCCACAATTAATGTGTTGTATCCCCAAACCCGATTTTTAACATTGTGAATGGTTTTTGTGACAATCACCAAACGAAATAATAGGGTAGCACTAAATTGAAATCCAAACAATGTAGCAACACTCAAGTAATAGTCGTGATAGTCGGATATGCTATCGTCTAGCATCAAGGTGAAAAACAAGAACAATACGCCAATCACGGTTGAATTAAAGGTGTGCTGAAGCTCCTTTAAACGACTTCTGCGAAAAATGTAATTGTAATACCCTGAAATGCCATGTAGAAGTACCCAAAATAGGGGCACAAATATGAGCCCAAGCAACAGGTTGTCGTCGTGATTGACAGGGATTTCGTAACCGTGTTTACTGGCTTCGATAAAGTTTTTGCGGAAGAAGAACAAGCCCAACCAACTAATTGTAGCTGAAAGCCAATCGGCCAGCACGTGCAGAGCAATTCTTCTTTTACTGTTCATCAGTTACTTGAGATAACTCAAACGCAAATTATCAAACAATATTTCCCTACCAGCAACTGAATTTGCAGGTTTGTTTACATCAAAAAACAATCGAATGCTTGTTCCAGCGGGTTGATTGGCCAATTCGTAAACCAAATTCACATAAAATCTCTTCCATTTACCACCGGTGGGATTGACGACCATGTAAGGTACGAGTTCTGCTGTGCTCGGGTTTTTACGTCGCATCGCCAATTGAACCGGCAAATCGGTTTTGATATCGAACTCAAAAAATACCGCCGAACCGTTTGTGGGTAAATCCGAGAATTCTAGGAAGGAACCAGCATCGAAAAATTTTGCAGTATCCGTATTTTCAAAGGCAAATCTAAACACCTTGGAATCGCCGCCGAATTTGCCATCCAAATCAAATGGTTTCGTTACAATGCCAAATGTATCGCCCGGAAATGGAGAGGGTTGAATGGGCACCAACGTAGAATTGTTGTCCTCAAAATCTTCACTCCATCGAACCAAGGTTGAATTTCGGTGCTTGAACTCAGGAATTACGTTTTGGGTATTGGACGCCACCAAATTGATTGTATCGCGATAACCTTCGAAGGGCGTGTAAAGTGTGAGATTGGATGTGCTACCATTGATAAACACCAGCGGAAAAATATCTATTTGCACATTGCCCAACTTATCGATGGGTATTTTGCAGGGCAATTCGAAATTGCCTATCAATTCTTGATTGGCAAAAACTTGAACGCCCCTGATTTGGTGTATGTCATTGCCGAATGCTGCGTCAACGTCTACCGAAATTGAATCTATGGCGATCCGAGAGGGTGTGCCAGTTTGTTTCTCCTTGCAAGAAGGCACTGCAATCAATAGAATAATGAATGATAAAACGGCAATGGACTTGCTAATAAACCTCACCCTACAAACTTAAAGCATTTTTTACGAGTAGCAAACACTACAGGTCTTGGTACTTTCGTTGTATCTTCTCGATGGCCCATTCGCAAGTATTTGCTACTTCCAACGCGTGCTCAAGATGTGTGAGGGGCGATAAATTGTTGGCGATGTTTTCGTTAAAGTTCCTCAATTCCATCTTCCAAGTGTCGAAAGGCATGATTTGTCGATCAATTCTTATCAGTTCTGGCGGTAATTCTGGGTGGTCGAAATCGGCCGATAACGACAGTTGTTCTGTTTGTTCCGCCGTGCGATATTCGATCAATTCGTTGTTGGTGAAATTGAGTAAAAACAAGCGGTCTTGTTGGAATATTTTGAGCGTATAGGTACCTGGTTCCATGGCTCTACCTGCCGATATCTGGGCGATGGCGTCGTTGTCGAACTCCAAATGGATGTTCAACAAATCTGTTTGTGTGCCAAATAAGAACATCGGGCGGGCAGAAATCGAACGAATCCTAGATTGCATCGTCCTTTGAATCAAATCAATTTCCTGAAACAAATGTTGATGTATCCATTCGTTGAATTGACCCAAAAGTGGGGGATGACAGTGTTTCTCCAGCTTGATATATCTGGGTTTTTTTACCAGTTGCTGGGCAGAGGTAAACAGCGGTTTGTTGTGTAGGATATTGCCAATTTGAACCACAACCCCCGATTCCCTTTTGTATTTGAGCAATTGCTCCATTTCCCCGGCATTGAAATTTCTATACCCATCGAAAAAAATGTGTTTGCCCAATTTTACTAAGTGACAAATGATTTCGAAAGGCAAAGATTTCACATGTCTGTCTATGAAAAAAACATCGCCCAGAGCAGCAATCTCAAGGGCAAACATCATTTCGCCGAGCATGTTGTAATTGGAATTGTCGTCGGGATCAACAAAGCCAACCAACTCAAAACCATCCACAGTACTGAGTAGATGTTCGAAAATTTCGGCTTTTCTTTTCGATCCTATGACAACTGATTTTCGCATGTTCCTACATTTGTAGTTCGATGCAAAGATTGAGAGAACGCATTAACTGCCCAAATTGGGTTTTTAACAGAGGATGAAAAAGACAGATTTAATAGACACATTGATTCACCAAGGTCAGCGCAAAAGGTTGGTGGATGAGTTGAAACACAAAGGCATTCAATCAGATGCTGTGTTATCGGCCATGAATGCTGTGCCGAGGCAGTGGTTTTTCCCTAAAGATTTCGAACAATTCATATACCGAGATGCGGCTTTTCCGATCGATCACGGCCAAACCATTTCTCAACCCTATACTGTGGCGTATCAAACAGAGTTGCTTGGTATTAGTCGCGGCGATAAAGTCCTAGAAATCGGGACCGGTAGTGGTTATCAAGCGGCGGTTTTATTGGCCATGGGAGCCGAAGTTTACAGCGTGGAATACATTTTACCTCTTTTACAAAAGGCCGATGGTATTTTCAAAGCCATGGGTTCTCAAATACATTTGTTTCATGGCGATGGTACCCTCGGTTTACCGTCACATGCTCCATTTGATGCCATAGTGGTTACAGCTGGTGCACCCTCCGTGCCAGAAACATACGTCAAACAATTAAAAGTGGGAGGGAAACTGGTGATTCCTGTGGGCGATCAGAGCGACGAACAAAAAATGATGAGGATCACCAAAGTATCAGCCACTCAAACCAAAACGGAGATTTTACAAGATTGTAAATTCGTTCCCCTGAAGGGTACATTGGGTTGGAAGTGATTTATCGATTCATCCACTCTTCAATCTCTTCCGCTTCAATTGGATAGCCATCCATCAAATCTATCACGCCGTTGTTGGTGATAATCACGTCGTTTTCGATGCGAATGCCCAAGCCTTCTTCTGGGATGTAAATGCCGGGCTCAACCGTGACTACATTGTTCACATCTAAATTTTCCCAACGATGCATCACATCATGTACATCCAAACCCAAGTGATGACTCGTGCCATGCATGTAATACTTCATATGGGCCTTGGGGTTTGCTTTCACCTGTTCCGATGTTAGGAGTTTTAATTTGATCAACTCCTCCGACATGATTTTGCAAACTTCTTCGTGGTAAACCGGTAAACTCACACCGGGCTTCAACAGTTTTTTTGCTTCGCGTTGTACGTGCAAAACTGCGTTGTAAACCTCTTTTTGTCTGGGACTAAATCGGCCATTTACAGGTATACAACGTGATAAATCGCCATTGTAATTGCCATATTCAGCGCCAAAATCCAACAACAACAAATCGCCGTCTTTGCATTGTTTGTTGTTGTCGATGTAATGCAAAACGCAAGCACTGTTTCCACTGGCGATGATGGGGTCGAAGGCAAATCCACGACTCCTATTTCTGATGAATTCATGGATGAGTTCTGCTTCAATTTCATATTCCCAAACACCGGGCTTTACAAATCCCAATAAGCGTTCGAAGCCCTTTTTTGTGATGGCGATGGCTTCTTTCAGTTGATCAATTTCCTGGGGCTCTTTGCGCATTCTCAAGTTTGCCAATATGGGGGCGGAGCGCTTGAAATTGTGTGCAGGGTACTTGGCTTTGATTTCGTTCGCGAATCTCAAATTGGCATAAGATACTTTGTCGGTGAAGCGGTCGTTTTCGTTCAGATTAATGTAAATATTATCCGCCAATAAAAATGCAGCGTGAATGGTTTTCCAAAATTCATGATACCAAAAAACTTTTGATATTCCTGATACTTCGAATACTTGATTTGGATTGAGTCTAGCCCCGTCCCAAATGGCGATTTGCTCGCTGGTTTCTTTCACAAATATCATTTCTCGGTACAACGGATTGGGACAATCGGGGAATAACACCAAAATGGTGTCTTCTTGGTCTATACCAGTTAAATAATAAATGTCTGATTGTTGTTTGAATGTAAAATAAGCATCCCCATTTCTCGGCATTTCATCGTTGCTATGGAAAATAGCAATAGACCCTGGTAAAAGTGAGTTGCTGAGCTTTTTGCGGTTTTGTACGAACAATGCTGCCGGTGGGTTGCTGTATTTGGAATTCATGATTACAAACTTATCCCAATTGTGAGTGAAAACAAAACGTGAATCTGAAGTCCGTTTTACCGAAATGTCATTGATTTTTTATTTAAAAAACTTATTTTTGGAGCAACGCCGTAGATTGATTCAATGTCAATAAGGCACAAAAACACAAAATCATCTAGTATGAAAAGACTATTACAATTGTTATTAATTCTTCTAACTGTCTCATTTTCAAGAGATTTGAAAGCTTCTCACATGATGGGAGGAGACATGTCTTACCGTTGTTTGGGAGGAGGTAAATACAAAATTACCGCCAAAATTTACCGAGATTGTAGAGGTATTTCATTCAGTGGACCATCATTCGGTGTGTATGCCGGTACAAATGGTGGAAACGGTTGTGGAAGTTCTGGTATGTCAATTACGAGAACAGGTATCAAGGATGTAACCCCACGTTGTTCTACTGCATCTTCTCCTTGTACTCCTCAAAACACCGGTGGAACAGGAGAGGGTATTGAGGAACATACTTACGAGGTAACCGTTGATTTTACCAAAACGCCGTTGAGCAATTTTGTAGGTAAAAGTACTTGCTGTGAAGTGACGTTCTATATCGGACAGTGTTGCCGAAACGGTGCGATCACCACAGGGCCTGCTAACAATGATTTCTGGACAACTTGTATGATCAACATTTGCAACATCGCAAAAACAACGAACAAGTGTAACTCATCACCTCAGTTGTCGAATCCTCCAATTGGTTTTTTGTGTTGTAACCAAGCCTATTACTTTAATAACGGTGCGATTGATACTGTAGATTATGACTCTTTTTCATACTCGTTGACTCATGGTATCAATTCATTGCCAAACAATTCGGTTTCATATGCTTCTCCTTTCACTTCGAGGTATTTTATGACCCCTTATTGCATTCCACCCACGTCTATTAAGTGTACCCCAAACCCCAAAACAGCACCTCCCAGGGGTATGCACTTCGATACATCGGCGGGTGATATCATTTTCACCCCTACCAAATGTGACGAGGTGGGAATTGCGGTGATTGAAATGACGGAGTGGCGGCAAGATAGTGCATCAAAAAAATGGATCATTATTGGTAAAACGCGGCGTGATATGCAGTTGATTGTAAAAGACGATTGTGGTTATAACAAAGCGCCCACGGTTTTAGGACCCTATACATGGAAAGTTTGTGAAGGAGAAACTTTGAAATTCAAAGTGGAATCAGACGATGAAACATTTACGCCTTACCAAACCATTCCAGATACAACCATGTTGAAATGGAACAAAGGTATCCCTGGTGCGAAATTTACTTTGGCCAACAAAAGTGATTGGCCAGAAAAACGCAAGGCATTTGCCAATTTTGAATGGACACCTCCAGTGGGAATGGCCTCGGATGTTGCGTATTCATTTACTGTTACAGTAACTGATGACCACTGTCCGAAACCTTCTCAAGCGATTCGTGGTTTCAAGGTAAAAGTAAACCCCAGGGCATTTTCAACCCGCAAGTACACCAATTTAGCTTGTGGTAAATTTGCCATGGCTGCCCAGGTGAGTGCGGCGTTTAAAGGTGCTCCACAGTTTAAATGGAGTGTGAGGGATAGCTTGGGATCAAAAGAGATTTTCTACAGCACCAAGAAATCAGATACCATGATTTTCTATCGCGGCGGTAAGTACATCGTTGTTCATACCGTGAACAACAGCGATAACTGTCCAACCATTTACAGGGATACCGTGATCATACCTGATCCCCCGCAAGTAGTGATGGCCGATGCAGATACATTTGCTTGTTTCGGTACCACCATGAAATTGAAGGCGAATGTGTTGTTTGGTAAGCCCAATTTTAAATACTATTGGACAAGAATTGTAAAGGATACTGGCAGCAGTCCTTGGAAATCAGAATACCACATTGATGGCGATACTTTAAGTGATTTGAGTATCCCCAACATCAACAGAGATTCAACAGTACGTATTAGAATTACGGATGGCGATGGATGTATTTTCTATGATACTGCCACCATATTCTTAAAGCCATTGCCCAAGTTGAGTCTTGGACCTGATCAACGCATTTGTACTTACCAAACAACCACCTTTGATGCACAAAATGCAGATACGGTGAAGTATAAGTGGAATACTGGAGACACAACCCGCACGCTAACGGTGAATAAAAAGGGTTCCTACTCAGTAGTAGTCATGGAGACCAAATGGAAGTGTATTCAACGAGATACGGCCATATTGTTTGTGAATGATACCGTTGTGAGTTTGGCGGGCAATGATCAGGTGATTTGTAACCAAAAGAGCACAGACATTGCAGCCAGTCATAGACCCTTCCTAGAAACGGGTAACTATACTTGGAAAGACATTACAGGCAGTAAGACTTTGGGTAGCAATACCAAATACACTGTGAAGCCAAACAACACAAACCCTCCAGGCGCATCGGCCCAGAAGTTTTACTATGAGTTGTTGACCAAAGTAACCCAAGGTGGCCATACTTGTGAAGATTTGGATACAATGGAAATCAAGGTGAATACCTTGCCGTTTGTGAAGTGGGATCCAAAACCCTTGAAGGCACAGTGCTATGTGTATGGTGATATTGAAGTAAACAACTTCTTCAACCAAGGTAAGAGCGCAAGTACCCGCATGTGGGCATTTGAGAACAAGACCCCGAATAACGTAAATACCAAACCCACCACCTCAACCAGCCCAGGTCCAGGTTTTGCGAGAAACTTCATTGATTCATTGACAATAGGTCGTCACTTGTTCAAAACCACCTACTTGAACAACGCGCAATTGCAAAACGGAAACAGTTTCCAAGCCAAGGTATATGCCCAATTCACAGATACCAATGGTTGTGTGAACGTAGATAGTGTGATTCAACGAATCAACGGTAATCCAATGGTAGACATTCGCGATAGTTCATTCTGTCAGGATTTGGGTCAAATCAACATGGATCAAATTACCGTCCG
>JAIYBO010000134.1 GCA_027488495.1 Bacteroidota bacterium
GAGAACATCAAAGAGCAGTTGATTGTCGAACTTTATAGCAAATAATTAGAAAAAATCATGGGTGTAATACCTTTTCAAAAACCAAATAAAGTGGTTATGCACAAAGCCACCGATTTCCATGGACTGTTTGAATTCAGTCCTTTGGAAAAAGGCTACGGTGTAACCATTGGAAATGCCATGCGCAGAATCCTTCTTTCATCATTGGAAGGTTATGCCATCACCTCTGTGAAAATTCAGGGCGTTGATCATGAATTCAGTACCATTAAAGGTGTAACTGAAGATGTTGTTGAGATGGTTTTGAATTTGAAACAAGTTCGTTTCAAATCAAATTCTTCTACCGAAGAGCAAGAGAAAATCTTTATTTCTGTAAAGGGAAAAGATCAATTCTTGGCAGGTGACATCGGACGCTACACAAATGCTTTCAATATTCTTAATCCAGAATTGGTTATCTGTAACATGGAGCCAACTGTAAATATGGAATTGGAAATCACTGTGGGTAAAGGTCGTGGTTATGTTCCAGCAGAGGAGAATAAGGTAAAGGATGCCCAAATCGGTACCATTGCAATTGATTCTATCTACACACCAATTCGTAACGTTAAATATAGCGTTGAAGATTTTCGTGTAGAACAAAGGACAGATTACGAGAAACTGATTATGGAAGTGACTACCGATGGTAGTATTCATCCAGAAGAAGCCATGAAGGAAGCTGCTAAAATATTGATTCAACACTTTGTTTTGTTCAGTGATGAGAATATCATGCCTGAATCAAAAGCAAGTAAAGCGGTTGAAGAAGTAGATGAAGGGTTCCTTTCAATGCGTAAAATTTTGAAAACTCCTTTGGCTGATCTTGATTTATCTGTTCGTGCCTACAACTGTTTGAAGGCTGCAGAAATCAAAACTTTGGGAGAATTGGTAAACTACCACATCGATGACCTTTTGAAATTCAGAAACTTTGGTAAGAAATCATTGTCTGAATTGGAAGAATTTGTTCGCGAAAAAGGCTTGCACTTTGGAATGGACGTTGCTAGATACAACATTAACGAAGACTAATTAAGAGATGAGACACGGAAAGAAATTTAATCATTTGGGAAGAACCGCTTCACACCGCGCTGCGATGTTGTCGAACATGGCTTCTTCTTTGATCATACACAAACGCATCGTTACCACAGTAGCTAAAGCTAAAGCTTTGCGCGTATTTGTAGAGCCTATCATTACCCGTAGTAAGGAAGGCACAACTCACAACTATCGTACAGCGTTTTCTTATTTGAAAGATAAGGTTGCAGTAACTGAATTGTTCACCGTTGTAGGTGGCAAAGTGGCCAACAGAGCTGGTGGTTATACCCGTATTTTGAAAACTGGCAACAGAGCGGGTGACAATGCAGAAATGGCTATGATCGAATTGGTAGACTTTAACGAATTCTTCGAAGGATTCAACGCCGATAAGAAAAAGTCAACTACTCGTCGTTCACGTCGTGGTGGTTCAACCGCTGCTGCTAAGACTTCTGCTCCAAAGGCTGAGGTAGCTGAAGCAGTTGTTGAAGAAGTGGTTGCTGAAGAAGTTGCTGTAGTTGAAACTCCTGCAATTGATGAGGCTCCTGCTGCAGATTCTGCTGAGGAGACTACAGAAGAAACAAAATAATTCATTCATTGAATCATAAAAAAGGCCACCCAATTGGGTGGCCTTTTTGCTGTTATTACTTTTTTGCTGGTTACAAAAATCGCGTCGTGCTTTTTTATCTCCCGCAGGTATTTTCAGGAGATGACTATGCCGTTAATTTTTGACTGTATTAACTTTGTATTTGAAGAGCCATTGTTGATGTGAATTATTAAATCCTCGGGCAAACCATGAGTAAATTTATGGCCAATCAACTAGAATTGAATTTACTTAATCAAAATGCCCAAGCAGCTACAGAAGGTTACTTCCCCTGGAGCATTTCTTCCGTGATACCGATTTCTGCCAATATGTGGTCAGCCTTGGAAACGTACTTCATCACAAACAAAGCATATCGAATGTCGCAACCAATGGATCTACTGTAGTTTTCGTTCCAAGCGTAATCGTTGATGGTAGCCGTAAAACTTCGATCGAAATTGATACCAATCAACTCGCCTTCGTTATTTAAAACCGGTGAACCACTGTTTCCACCCGTTGTATCAAGGTTGTATAGCATGCCCACAATTACTTTACCCGTTTCTGGATCCTTAAAAACAGGCGCGATGTCCTTGATTCGCAGATTATCGGCGACAATGCTCGGCAATCTGTAATCGGGACGTGTGTTTGCCTTTTCGAAAATACCCTCCAAATAGGTATATGGTTTGTGTGTTTCTCCATCATTTGGACTGTATCGTTTGATATATCCATAAGTTAATCGCAACGTGGAGTTGGCATCTGGGATGAACTGTGTGGCTTTGAAATCTCTTCGCATATCCAAATACACGGGCATAGCTGCTTTAATGACTTCTTCGATTTTTGCTGATTGGGTACTTACAGGTCCTATGATACGATTCACCAAACGGCCCCATTGACTCAACGCGTCTTCCTTGCAAATGGATTTGTCCCACCATTTAGCATTGTATGTGGCTTGATTTGTTTCGGTTATTGTGTTAGCGGCAGATTTGGCTGCCTCAGCGATCGCTTTGATTTCGGTTATCTGTTTGATGCGCGTTAGGGCTGCTGCATTTTTTGCCCATGTTTCGGGCGACTGCCCCTTCAGCATTACTTTTAATCGATTATCGAAATAGGCTTGATTCTCGCCAAACATATTGCTCTGTCGGTAATTGTTCGCAATGACGTCGGTGTGTTTCATCAGTTCGATGCCTTCTATGGCCAATTTAACCAGCACTCGTTTTTCTAGTTCTTGATTCAGCGGGATTTCAACGGCGCTCAACTGCTTGCTGAGACTGGATAAGATGGCTTTTTTGGTTTCCGCGGTGCTATTGGCAGTTGAGGTTGCGCTACTAGCGTTTGATTTTTTCTCATTGTTCAACACAATTGCCCATTGCATACGCGCATTTTCAATGGCTGCGATTGCAAAGCTATATTTGCTTTGGTTATTGGTGAATTGTGTCCAGTATCTTACATCTTTGGTTGCATTTTTTACTGCCCAAAGATTTCTCAATGTATCAATGGCTGCTACCCCTGTTTTTTTGTATCGGGGTTGATTTTTTGCCCATTCAAGCATTTGGTTTTCTTCGTTGTTTCTTGCATCAACCAATTGGGTTCTGCGCAATCCTTGGATTTTGCCACGATAGTTTTTTTCTACGTTCTCCAAACTCTGTACATCACCGGCGAAAGCCAATCGTTCTGCTTCATTGTCTTTGGTAATGTCTTTGATTTGCGATAGGTACCAAGCATAGAATCCTTGAATTTTGGGTAGGTTTACATTTTCTTGAAACGCCAAATAGGGTGCTGTTTCATTTCTAAATGTTCTGCCTGGGTAGCCCATGATAAATACGAAATCACCTTCTTTGGTTCCTTTCGGATTGATCTTCAATGTTTTTGCGGGTTTGTAGGGCACATTGTCTTTGTTGTAAGCGGCTGATTTTCCATCTTTACCCACATACACACGCACTAGGCTGAAATCACCATTGTGACGGGGCCATTCCCAGTTGTCTGAATCACCGCCAAACTGTCCGATGGTTACAGGGGGTGCCAAAACCAATCTTACATCTTTTAGAAATACATATCTAAATAGCGTGTAGCTTTTACCTACGAACATTTCAGATATTTCGATGCTTTTGTCTGGGTGTTTGGTTCTTTCCTCCGCAACGATGTTGCTGATGTTTTTGCTAATGCTAGCGGCTCTTTGGCTGGGGGTGAAAGTTTCGTCGATGCCCATCAAAACCCTTTCAGAAACATCTTCATAGCTTTCCGTGATTTTACAAGGCATGTTGATCGGGATTTCTTGCTCCTTTGTTTTTGCCACAAAGCCATTCTCTAAATGGTTGGTTTCAACAGTGCTTGCATCAGCCACAGCACCATACACGCAGTGGTGATTGGTGATAACGAGTCCTTCGTTTGAAATGAAACTTCCCGTACATCCGCCCACTTTCACCAAAGCATTGGTAAGGCTCAACCCGTTGGGATTGAATATGTCTTGACCTTCTAGTTTCAATCCAGCATTTTTTAGGTCGCCGATGTTTACGTAATTCAGCGGAAACATGCCTTCCTCTGGCCTATGAGATTGTGTGGTAATTAATAATAATAAACCCGCAACAGCGCTAAGGCTTGCGTTTTTTACAACAGATGAGATTTTCTTTTGCATTGTATGCAAATCTACCAATTTCTGTTGGCTTGGCGATGGGCTTTATTATGTATTCGGCTTACCTTTGCAAAACGGTATGACGCAGATCATTTTTTTGAGTGTATTTTTTATTGTTTTGATGGTGGGGATGTTGTGGGATTTGGGTGTGTTTTCAAAATCCACCCACGATGAGGTGACTGCCAAGCAGGCTTTGATGCACACATTGGGGTGGTTCTCTGTGGGGTTGCTCATGACAGCATTTGTTTACCTATTCCATGGTGATTTACAATGCATTGCTCAGATGAGTGATTTGATGAAATATCAAGTTGATTACAAAGTACAATTTGATATGTCGATGGGATTTGAGCATGCGATGCAAGATTTTTCGAAAACCGCGGCGATTTCATATTTGAGTGGATTCTTATTGGAATATGCGTTGAGCATAGACAATTTGTTCGTGATATTGTTGATTTTCCAATCGTTCAAAATGAATGGTGAAAATCAAAAGAGGATTTTGATTTGGGGTGTCATAGGAGCCGTAGTGTTGAGGTTTTTATTTATTTATTTGGGCAGTGAGATTGTGTCGAAATTTGAGTGGGTGATGTATTTGTTTGGGGCTTTTTTGGTATTCAGCGGATTTAAAATGTTGAAGTCTGGTGAGGAAGAAGCTTTTGAGACGGACAATCATGTTGTGGTAAGATTTGCCAAGAAATGGTTCCGTGTGGCAGAGAATAACCCCAACGAAACACGGTTTTTTATTAGAGAGAATGGGAAATTATTTTTAACCATTCCGTTTTTGGTATTGATCATTGTGGATGTGACTGATGTCGTTTTTGCCGTAGACAGTGTTCCTGCTGTTTTTGGAGTGACTAGAGATCCTTACCTTGTGTTTTTCTCCAATATTTTTGCTGTCATGGGGCTTCGTTCATTGTACTTCCTATTGGGGGCAGGGATGGATAAATTCTACAGTTTGAAGTATGGCCTGTCGATGATATTAGTTTATATCGGTTTGAAAATGTTGTTGGAGAAATACGCTCATATGTATGGATTCAATGAAATACATAATTTATTGGTGATCATTTCTATTCTGGCGTTGAGTATTTTTTGGTCGATTTGGTTTCCAAAAGAAAATCAACCCCATGATGGCCATCCCAACCACTAAGTTCTTTGTGAGAACAGCAACATTTTACCCACATTGTTTGAGCAGTTGAAGTAAATATACGAAATTTGAACCCTTGAAGTGAATGCACAACTAACCCCAGCACTTTTGGTGCTACAAGATGGTACCGTTTTTCATGGTACAGCCGTAGGCAAAATAGGTACAACTACCGGAGAAATTTGTTTTAATACAGGAATGACTGGCTATCAGGAGGTCTTTACAGACCCTTCTTATTTTGGTCAAATCCTGGTCATGACTTCCGATCACATCGGTAACTACGGTGTACACGATGAAGAAATTGAAAGCGATGGAATCAAAATTGCCGGTTTGGTTTGTAAGAAATTCTCTCACAATTATTCTAGAAAAAATGGATCCGATAGTTTGGATAGTTATTTCATGGAAAATGGATTGGTAGGGATTTCTGAAATTGATACTAGGCAGTTGGTTCGACATTTGCGTGATACCGGTGCAAAAAATGCGATTATTTCTTCTGATAATTTTGATGTTGAGTCGCTGTTGGCTCAGTTGAATTCTGTGCCGTCTATGGATGGGCTCGAACTTGCTTCAAAAGTATCTACTGATGCCTTTCACACCATAGGAGATGAAACATCGCCTTATCGTGTGGCTTTGTTGGATTATGGCAACAAGTTAAATATCTCCCGTTGCTTGGTTGAACGTGGTTGTTATTTGGGTATTTTCCCTTGGGATACAACTGCCGCTGAAGTGAAAGCGTGGAATCCGGATGGTTTAATGATTAGCAATGGCCCTGGTGATCCTGCTTCAATGGATTATGCCATTGCGGCAGTGAAGGAATTGGTGGATGGTGGCATGCCAACCTTTGGTATTTGCTTAGGACATCAATTGTTGAGCTTGGCCTCCGGCTTAGAAACTTATAAAATGCACCATGGACATCGCGGATTGAATCACCCGGTGAAGAATTTGATTACTGGTAGAAGTGAAATTACCAGTCAAAATCATGGCTTCGCAGTGAAATACAACGAATCATTGTCTAACAAAGTACAACTTACACACGTGAACTTGAACGATGATACGGTGGAAGGCATTGCTCGATTGGATGTGCCCGCATTCTCTGTTCAGCATCACCCAGAAGCATCTCCTGGTCCTCACGATTCGTTGTATCTGTTTGATCAATTCATCGAGCTATTAAAAAAGCATAAGAAATAAAAAGTATACCCTATGAGCGAAATCACCCACATTCAGGCCCGTCAGATTTTGGATTCCCGCGGAAATCCAACCGTAGAAGCAGAAGTTTTCACCGAAGATGGTGGATTTGGTAGAGCTGCCGTTCCATCCGGCGCAAGCACTGGCATTCATGAAGCTGCCGAATTGCGCGATGATGAAAAGGATGTTTACTTGGGAAAAGGTGTACTTGAGGCGGTAGAGAATGTAAACAATTATATTTCAGAGGCCTTGGAGGGCACGGAAGTATGTGCTCAAAACGAAATCGATGCCATTATGTGCGATATGGATGGTACGCCAAACAAATCTCGTTTGGGTGCCAACGCAATTTTGGCTGTTTCTCTGGCCTGTGCAAGGGCGGCTGCCGACGAATTGGGTATGCCTTTGTATAAATATGTAGGTGGGGTGAATGCCAATGTGTTGCCCGTACCGATGATGAATATTTTGAATGGTGGGGCTCATGCCGACAACAAAATCGATTTTCAAGAATTTATGGTCATGCCCGTAAAAGCTGAGAGTTTTTCACATGGTTTGCGCATGGGTGTTGAAGTGTTTCATCATTTGAAATCTGTATTGAAAGCGGCTGGGTATAGCACCAACGTTGGAGATGAAGGCGGATTTGCGCCCAATATCCAAAGCAATGAAGAAGCGATAGAGATTGTACTTCGTGCGATCGAGAAAGCGGGTTACCGTCCGGGCGAAGACATGTTCATCGCCATGGATGCGGCAACCAGTGAGTTTTATGATGAGAAAACTGGGTTGTATACCTTCAAGAAGTCTGATGGAAAGGTATTTAACGGAGATGAGATGGTGAACTATTGGGCTGAGTGGTGTAAGAAGTATCCCATTGTTTCAATCGAAGATGGTTGTGCCGAAGACGACTGGGCCAGTTGGAAAAAATTGACCGATGCCGTGGGTAGCAAAGTGCAGTTGGTGGGGGATGATTTGTTTGTGACCAATGTGAATCGTTTGCAAAGAGGTATCACCGAAGGTATCGCCAACAGTATTTTGATTAAAGTGAACCAAATTGGTACGTTAACTGAAACGTTGAATGCCATTCAATTGGCAACGCGTCACAGTTATAGCAATGTGATTAGTCACCGCAGTGGAGAAACCGAAGATAGCACCATTGCTGATTTGGCGGTTGCGATGAACAGTGGTCAAATTAAAACTGGAAGTGCATCGCGTTCTGATCGGATGGCGAAATACAATCAATTGCTTCGCATCGAGGAAGAATTGGGTGAAAATGCAATATATGGTGGTAGTATGTTCAAATACTGCTAATTAGAATTTTGTATAAGAGTATTGGAAAAAGCCCCGCCTTCGCGGGGCTTTTTTGTTGCAAAATTTTGCGCAACCCAATCCAAACCGATATCTTGCAAGTTCATGAATTCGAAATTGATTTGTCATTTGGGAACTGTGGCCTTGTTTTTGGGTTGCGCATCCCTTGCCGCCCAAAATAACATTCCAACAATATCTAAAACCATTGCACTCAACAAAGCCAAAGAACTGGCCAGTCAGGGTAAGTGGGGTATGCTGCCCGAGGATATGCAGTTCTGTCAAATTCAAGACTTGGTGATTGATCGTTCGGGTGAAGGACATGCTTATGTACTCCAAACCATCAACGGCATTCCTGTTGTGAATGGCGTCATGGGATTGCATTTTCGTCCAGACGGGTCCCTTTATTACACTACAAATCGTGCCGTGCCCCACGCCGCCGAGCATTTGAAAGGAGATTTTGCACAATTGAATACCGCCACATTGGGTGAAGTGGCCTTGAAATTGGCATTCACAACCCCATCTCAAATTCCTACAACTGTGATTTGGGCGCCTATGAAAGCGGGAACCCAATTCGAAGAAGGCAAATTTTATGAACAAACCGTTGCTTGGCCCAATGCTAATGGGGATTTGATTCCAGCTAAATATTACGTTTTCTACAATGCAAAAACATCAGATTGGGTGAATTTATGGATTTCGGCCGATGGGTCTTTGTTGCAGCGACACAGTTGGACCGTTTCATGTGCACCTTCTAAATTTCACAATCACCAAAATAGAGCTGAGCTTGCCGGTCCCCAATCCACATTGACTCTTTCTGGTGGAGGCAAAACTTTAACCAGAAGGGGTGATGGCGCTACCTATAAAGCCTACGCATATCCTACAGAAAGTCCGCTTTATGGGAACCCATCCAATTTGAGCAGTCCTGCAGATGCCCAAGCATCGCCCTATGGTTGGCACGATGTAAACGGTGCCGCTGGTGCAGAATATACCATTACCCGAGGAAATAACGTGTATGCCTCTGAAGATGCAGATGCCAATAACCAGCCAGGTTACAGCCCCAATGGTGGCACTTCTTTGGTTTTCGATTTTACCTACAACAGAAATGAAGCAGATCCGGTGAATTACAGGGATTTTGCGATCAATAATTTGTTCGTGGCGAACAACCTGATGCATGATTTGTCTGAGCATTATGGTTTCGATGAAGAATCGGGAAATTTTCAACAAAAAAACTATTCCGGTACGGGGATCGGCAACGATGCAGTGAACGCGGATGCCCAAGACGGCAGCGGAACCAATAACGCCAACTTCGCAACACCCCCAGACGGTAGTGCGCCCCGAATGCAAATGTACATTTGGGATGGTGTGAGTGTTAAAGCCAATCTGGTGGTGAATTATGGTACGGGCATGAAATATGGTGTGGGTATCACCGATGGCAACTGGGGAAAGAAAATTACTGCGACACCTGTTTCAGGTAAGCTTGTTTTGGTGAAAGACAATGTTGCCGCTGCCACCAATAAGTGCTGTACGAATTTATCCAATGGATCGCAAGTCAACGGAAACATAGCCGCTGTGGTACGTGGTGGATGTACCTTCGTTCAAAAAGTATTTAGGGCACAATCATACGGTGCAACTGCGGTCGTATTACTCGATACGTCTTCCACGGATGCCGTGATTACTATGGCAACGGATAATACGTCGCAAGCCAGTAAAATTACCATTCCAGTCATCTTCGTGAAATTGTCGAATGCCAATGAATTGCGGAAATTGCTCACCGATTCAGCTTTGAATATTACGTTTTATGACAGCTCGGCTTTTGCGAAAAAGACCGATAGCGACTTGGATTTGGGTGTGATGGCCCATGAATATACCCATGGTATTTCGAATCGTTTGACTTGTGGGCCTTCGAATTCGAATGGCTTGAGCAACGCGGAGCAAATGGGAGAGGGATGGAGCGACTTTGTAGGATTGGCTTTTACTGCGAAAAAAGGCGATGTGGGCTCTCAATCTCGTGGCGTTGGAAATTGGCTTTTTGGTCAAACCGCCACCGAAGATGGCATTCGCACCTATCCCTATTCAACAAATATGACTGTAAATCCACATACATATGGGAATTTGGCCAAAGCGGCGAGTGGCATTCAAACCGAAGTGCACTACACCGGTGAGATTTGGTGCGCGATGTTGTGGGACATGTATTGGGAATTTGTAGACAAGTACGGTTTTGATGAGGATTTATACAAGGGCAAAGGTGGTAATAACATGGCGGTACAGTTGGTTTTCGACGCGATGAAGTTGCAACCTTGTGGTCCAGGATTTACAGATGCAAGAGACGCTTTGTTGATGGCCGATGAAAATAGGAATGGTGGTGCCAACGCTGGTTTGATCTGGAAGGCGTTTGCTCGCAGAGGTTTGGGTTATAATGCGGCGCAAGGGAGTCCAAACAACTGCGCCGATGGGGAAGAGAATTTTGAATTGCCACCCGCTTCGGTAGTAGGAAAATTGTCAAAAGAGATGACATGGTTTAAATCACACCCCAATCCAGCATCATCCTATTTTGTGGTTGAGCCGATATATGTAAAGCAAATTGAAAGCATTCGTGTTTGGGATTTGCAAGGCAAGTTACAAGCTGTGAGAATGATTCCCATGGATGGTGGCGGAAAATCTCTGGATGTGAGTGGTTTGCTGTCAGGTGTTTACATGGTTGAAATTGCCGCTGAAGGCAAAATGGCCACGTTGAAATTGGTGAAGCCCTAACGATTTGTTTTTGATTGTGGTATCTTTGTAATTGTAACAAAAACATAATTTGTTGAAAATCCCATGATGTTAGAGATCTTATTTGCGCTGATGGCCTATTTGTTGGGTTCTATACCCAATGCCATTTGGATTGGAAGGAGATTTTACGGCGTTGATGTGCGGGAACATGGCAGTGGCAACGCCGGAGCAACCAATGTTTTTAGGGTGTTGGGGAAAGTGCCAGGTAGTATTGTCTTGATTTTGGATGTGTTGAAGGGATATATGGCCGTACGATTGGTGGATGTGATGAATTGGCTCTGGCCGAGGTTGAAAGGCGTGAATGTGTTGGGTTGGGAAGGCCTGCATGACAGCGATTATGTGATGTTTTCCGTGATGTTTGGTGCTTTGTCTGTGGTTGGGCATCTTCTGCCCGTGTTTTCAAAATTCAAAGGTGGCAAAGGAGTGGCAACTTTATTCGGGATGATCATTGCTTTGAATCCAGCCGTTGCGGGATTGGCCTTGCTGGTTTTTGTGGTGGTGAACATCCTTTCTGGATATGTGAGTTTGGGGTCTTTGATGGCTGGACTGTCTATTCCCGTTCTATTTATTCACGTTTTCGGACAGTACGATTTGAGTATTCAAGTATTTAGCATCGCGGTGGCGGTATTGATTGTGTTTACCCATCGCAAAAACATCAAACGATTGATGAGCGGAGAAGAAACCAAATCACGCATTTTGGTTAAAAAGTCAAAATAGATTTTCTTTTTATGATTTTCGCAAGTACATCGCCCAAAAGCAATCCACAAGAAGACCTTGAAACGCTCATTGAAAGCGGATGGGTTATCGTATTGTATAATGACGAAGTGAATTCCTTTGATTGGGTAATAACCAATTTGGTGAAATATTGCGGTCATTCACGTTTACAGGCAGAGCAATGTGCTTGGTTTGTTCACAACAACGGGAAATATGCTGTGAAAAAAGGTTCGTATGAAGACATGGAACCCATTTGCACTGCATTGTGCGAAAAAGGTTTGTCGGCAGAGCTAGAGGTTCAGTAAATTTGTAATATTATGAGAAAAGTATTTTCATCTGCCGAGGCGGCAATTCACGACATTGAAGACGGATCTGTTTTGATGTTGGGTGGATTTGGTTTGTGCGGGATCCCCGAGAATTCAATCACGGCATTGGTGAAGAAGGGGGTGAAAGACCTTACTTGTATATCAAACAATGCGGGTGTAGACGATTTTGGTATCGGCTTGATGCTTCAGGGAAGGCAAGTTAAGAAAATGATTAGTTCATATGTGGGGGAGAATGCGGAGTTTGAACGACAATTGCTCAGCGGTGAATTGGAAGTGGAGTTAATTCCTCAAGGGACTTTGGCCGAGAGATGTAGGGCTGCCGGGGCAGGTATCCCTGCGTTTTATACCCCTGCTGGCGTGGGTACGGAAGTGGCCGAGGGGAAAGAAGTTCGTGTGTTTAATGGTAAAACTTACTTGATGGAGTACGCGTTTGATGCAGATTTCGCCATCGTAAAGGCTTGGAAAGGAGATACGCATGGTAATTTGATTTTCAAAGACACGGCAAGAAATTTCAATCCGATGATGGCCATGGCAGGTAGGATAACCATCGCTGAAGTAGAGGAATTGGTTGAGCCAGGTGTGTTAACACCCAACGACATTCATGTTCCTGGGGTGTATGTGCATCGCATCGTACAAGGCATAGATTACGAAAAACGCATCGAACAGAGAACCGTTCGAAAAAAAGGAGAATAATTGACCATGCAAAATCAGAGAAAATGGGTTTTTGCTACCAATAATTCACACAAAATTTCCGAAGCCCAAGCCATCGTGGGTACAAACATGAATTTGGTGTCGTTGCGAGAGGCGGGAATTGATATAGATGTTGATGAAACGGGAACCTCGTTCGAGGCGAATGCATTGCTGAAAGCGCAAGCAGTTTTTGAGTTAACGGGTTTGCCGTGTGTGGCCGATGACAGTGGTTTGTGCGTGAATGCGCTGGATGGTGCGCCTGGGGTTTATTCGGCTCGATATGGCGGTGAACCGGTGGATCATCGCAAAAACAATGAAAAATTGCTGAGTGAGATGCAAGGTGTGCAGGATCGGCGTGCGCAATTCAAAACAGTTTTGTGCGTTGTTGGTTTGCCCCATATGTCGGGAGATGGCGCGGAATTGCAGAAGCCAATGTTTTTTGAAGGTGCCGTTGAAGGTGAAATTTTAACAGAAATGAATGGCTCAGACGGATTTGGATACGATCCCTTGTTTCGCCCCGAGGGGTATGAGCAAACATTTGCTGAAATGTCGGCCAATCAGAAGAATGCTTTGAGTCATCGCGGAAAGGCTTTTGCCGAATTGATGCGATTTTTATCGATAGAATCTGTTGAAGGGGGTGTTGTGTGATGAGCGATTTGCCAAAAGTGCCGGCCCTGAAAGTTGCAGATTTTGATTATGATTTACCTACCTCACGCATTGCTTTTGAAGCCGTTGAGCCGAGAGATGCCTCGAAATTGCTGGTTTACGGCAGTGAAGGTGGTGTTGATTTGGGCGATGGGCATCGTGAAAAAGTTGATGTAGTGGATGAAATTGGACCGAAGAAAGGTGTATTGGATTTGCGGTTTTCGGGGTTGTTGGATGTTTTGGACGACGGTGATTTTTTGGTGGCGAATGATACGAAGGTGATTCCGGCCCGATTGCATGGCAAAGTGGTTGGCGGCGGACAGGCGGTTGAGGTGTTTTTGCTGAATCCTTTGAATCCAGAGTGGAGTTTGTGGGAGGCGATGGTTGGAAATCGAAGGAAGTTTAAGGAAGGTGCTTGCTTGGCTGTGGGCGATGTGGATTTGGAGAAGGAGGCGCTGGGCGATGAGATGGGGGGGGTGCTGAAGATTGAATGGCATGATCGGGAGAAGAATCAGGTGAGGTTGATTTTGCCGGAGGGTTTTGCTGGTTTTGTGGATGCCATCGAACATTTTGGGAAGGTGCCATTGCCACCTTATATAGAGCGTGAACTGAATGTGGATGATAAAGACCGATATCAAGCCATTTTTGCTCAGAATGCGGGAGCAGTTGCGGCGCCAACGGCATCGTTGCATTTCACAGATCGGTTGAAGGAGGCTTTGTTGTTGAAGGGTGTTGGGTTTGGCTATCTCACTCTGCACGTAGGGGCGGGTACGTTTAAGCCAATGACGAGTGAATTGGCCAGTGATCATGAGATGCACTCGGAGCGTTTTGAAATTACGGTGGGTATGTTGGATGCATTGATTTTGGCGATGGAATCAGGAAAGCGTGTAGTAAGTATTGGGACTACGGTGATGAGGGTGCTGGAGAGTATATATTATATAGGGTGTAGGATGAAGCTCGGAATATGGGAGGGTAGGGTGAATAGTACGGATGGTTACGATGAGAATTTGACATTTTTTGATGGGGAGAGGATAGAACTGGCGGAGGCGATGCGGGTGTTGCGCAAAGAGGTGAGTGATTTGGGTGGGGTATTGCGGGGCGAAACGCAGATATTTATCGTAGAGGGGTTTGAATTTCGGGTTGTTGATGGGTTGATTACAAACTTTCATCAGCCCAAATCCACGTTGTTGATGTTGGTTTCGGCGTTCTGTGGGGGTAGATGGAGGGATATTTATAAGCATGCGATGGGGAATGGGTACCGTTTTTTGAGTTACGGGGATGGTTCGTTGCTGTGGCGTTGATTTATTTTCAATCCTAATTGATTGAATTGCTAGGGGTTGGTGATTCTGAGTGATTTTTTTTGGGATTGTACTTGAAAATGCGGGAAATAGTAGTACTTTTGCATCCCGTTCTGATAGAGACCACAAGTAAAAACAACAACAAACAAGCGAGAGCGCGGAGGTTGTTGAGATTGGGAGTGGTTTTGGATTGGATAGCGTTCATTAAGTTACTGGGAGTAGAGGCAACAGAAGGTTGGAAGTGTTGAGGAAAAAAAAGAAATAAAATTTATTTCACAATTTCCTTGACAATGACAAAAAGAAGTTGTATTTTTGCACCCCGTTTCGGAAGGAACACGAAGGGAAACAAGCAATAAAC
>JAIYBO010000195.1 GCA_027488495.1 Bacteroidota bacterium
AAAAATGGTATCTCCGCATTCAATCAAACCGGTTGGAAAAATACGAATTGCAATCCTGGTTGAAATTTCAAGCCATAGTACCCATCGTAACCACCGATGAAATCGCCATCAAAAAGTACTTGGATCGTACGCACGAAAAATCACCCAATAAAGATATCCCCGCCATACATACCTATCAGCCCGGTATTGCCATAGAAAGACCCTTTGCATTCATTCATCAGCCACTGTCGTTGTTTCACATCGGCTCCATGGAATGGCAAGCCAATGAACAAGGAGTGATGTGGTTTCTTCACAAAGTTTGGCCTCTACTGCTGAGTAAACTGCCACAAGCCAAGTTCCATTTGGCGGGAAAAGGACTCAATCCCCAAGACCCCCGCTTTTTTCAAACTGGGGTGGTGAATCATGGAGAAGTGCCCAATGCAGAGGATTTTATGCACCAACATGGCATCATGATTGTCCCAATTCTTTCGGGCAGCGGCATCCGCATCAAATCCCTAGAAGCCATGGCCTTGGGCGTGCCAATTGTATCGACCTCTGTGGGTGCGCAAGGACTTTCCGTTACATCTGGCGCAGAGATGTACATCGCCGATCAACCCCAAGCTTTTGCCGATGCCATTGTTGAATTGCTCAAACAACCTGCCATGGCCCAAATCCTCACACAAAATGCCAGAGGCTATGTGGAAATACACCACAACCTCAAGCGAAATACCGCTGAATTGTTATCGTTCCTCCAAAAGCTGAAGTCGCCCACGGCTTGAAAAATGTCATTTAATGGCCCATTGATTTGGGGTTGTGAACTTTGTGAGTGAATTTTGAACCATGTTAAAAAAGGCAAGGAGCCGATTTTTTTGGTTTTTATTGGTCATGGGATGTTGCGTGCAAGTGCAATCGCAATCGCTCCCGTATGGCGTGCTGAAGTGTGAAGGTCCAGTACCGGCGGCCTTCTCAAAGCGAAGTTCTGAAAAAGCGCTACAAAATGTAAGTAACATCGAGAGGGCCAATCAAAGCAAAAAAGAAATCAGCGAAGAACAAGAATTCGCCATGGTTTCTACGTTCGTGATTGATGAAATCTTGCGCAGTGGCAAGGTGCTTTACGGCGATACCGTAACCCAATACATTCAAAAAGTGGCCAATCAATTGTTGGCCAATCAACCAGAAATTCTGGCCCAGCTCAATTTCTTTACTTTGAAGTCCAACCTGGTGAACGCCATCAGTACACACCAAGGATATATTTTTGTGACCACAGGATTGTTGGCACGCATCAAAAATGAATCTGAACTGGCATTCATTTTGGCCCATGAAATTTCACACTTTACCCAAAAGCACAATTTGTCATCGGCCAAGTTGAGAAATCGATTGTTGGATGAAAAGCAAGAAGGGAATTTCGAGGACCGCGTAAAAACCATTTACCAATATTCCCGCGAAAACGAAATGGAAGCCGATGAACTCGGCATGAAACTCTATCTCAGCGCGGGCTACGTGTTTGATTTTGGATTGGATGCCTTGGCGATGCTCGAACACGCCGATGAACCTTTTGTGCATTCACACATCGGACCCAAACATTTTGAATCAGCCAATTGGAAAGTGGGCTATGGAACTGGCGGCATAGTTAATTCCGATAATAACCTCAAAACAAATTCTGGGAAAATGAACAAACAGGCCCAATTTGTTTGGCCCACAACGTTCCCAGAAATGCCTGCGCAAACCGAAGTAGACGAAACCTACAAAACACACCCCGATGTGGTGAATCGATTGCGGCGGGTAGAGGAAATCTTCGCCTCGGAATTCGATAAAGAGCTGTCAACCAAAGACTTCATCGCAACCACAAAATCGTATTTTGAACACATTCAACAGCGCGCGTGGATCGAAGACATCGTAGCAAACATCCGTCAAGCCAATTTCGTAGATGTCATCTATTTGGCCCATGGGTTGGATTCGCTGATGCCCAATCAAAACTTTTCCGCCGATGCCAAAGCCATGGCTTGGTACGGACTCGCACATCACGTTTCAGGTGGGGAAGATATGAATGCGTTTGGCCTTCATGACGATCTTAAGTTATTATCCAATAAACAATTGCTGCCCCTCAATCATGTGATTCGGTCCATGAACAAAGATCAACTCATGATCATGTCGGTGCGAAGCATCGCCCTGGCCATCGCCCAGAAAGGGAATACCCCATTCCGAAGGAATTTGCTGGATTCTAGCATAAAAATCATGCTGTCTAATCCCACTTTTGAAATGTATCAATATCCGGTGGGGGCCATGGATACCGTCACAAATGGGGCCGCTTACTGGCACAGAGCGCTCATGGGTTTGAACCTCTTGGAAAATAGCGGGTATGCCTATTTTAAGCGCTTGAGGACGAAGGATTCTTTGGTTTTGCAAGTGGAGGCGAGCAAAGAGAAGCAGAAAATGAATGCACTGAAGAAAATGGGGGTGGGACACAGAGATTACATGGCCGTGCAATCGTTGGGCATTGATAGTTTGTGGATGTTTAGCCCCGATTATGATCAAATTGAACAGGCTGGATCTGGGAAAGTGACACGCAATTATGTGCGAGATGAGGCCATCGCTACCACCTTTGAGGATGATTATGCCGCCGCCGCCTCTGCCAATCAAATGCATTTGCAATTTTTGAAGAACATGGGCAGCGCCACATTGACCACCGAAGACGTGAATCGATTTGCGATGATGCAAGATTGGATGGAAGAACGGTTGAACAATGGTTTAACGCCCATGATGTTGTTTCAAACGGCCCTCATGAAGTCGGAACTCAAAGAGAACAACATAGGCCATGTGGCATGGGCTGGTGCAGTGAATCACATCGAATCCCGCAAATTTTCACCGCTGTACATGATGGTGTCGATGATATATTTCCCAGCGTTTCCGTATTACGTTTACTGGCAAATTACCAAAGCCAAGAAATTCCAGTTCGTGGTTTTGGTTTTCAATGCTGAGACTGGTGAAATGGATGGCATGTTCGCTCAAAAGTTTACCGCCGATTGGTCGCGGGATTTCTTGCGAAGCCATTTGTTCGATATCATGCAGCAGATCAAAACACCACCCAAAAGTAAAAAGCCGGGGAGGGCCGCTATATGATGTTCAAGTTTTTCCATCGATGGATGCTGGGGCTTATAATGTTTGGTTTTCAGCAAATTGGCGCTCAGTCTTTGAACAATCCCGGTTTTGTGGGACGTACGCAAAGTGTGTCTACGGGAACCCAATTGTCGGCAGGTATTTACAAAGGTTTGCAAACTCAAGCCCTTTGGGTAGCGAGTTATGAGAAAACCCTTCGTCGCGATCTATTGGTGCAGTTGAGGTATACCGCTGGCGCATTGAATGTGGCATTCCCCCAACACACTTTGATTGTGGATGGTCCTGGGTCGGGTTCGGCTGTGGTTTACGATGGACAGTTGGATTTTGGGAATCCGCCCGCCATTTTTACACAAAGTTTCGGTGTTCAGATGAAACAATATTTGCTCGGTAGAGGTGCATTGGCTCCGTTTGGTATGTACTTTAGTTACGGTGGCGAAGTGCGAAAGGTGTCTGCCACAGATTCTTTCAACCAAATGGTTTTGATATCGATTGATTATAACAATCCAGATAGGTCTGCTCGATTCGATATGCCTGCGGTGATGCCTCGTCCGGTTCAATCATTCAACGTATTGGTGGGGATTGGCAATAAGAGATTCTTCCAAAAGAATTGGTTCTTAGATTATCAATTTGGAATGACATGGATGATCATTTCGAATGCAACCACCTACAGCGATTTTGATCAAACTACAGGCCCCAGACACAATTCGCAAAATGCCGCGGAGTTGAGGATGAGGATGGCCGATACACGTCGCCAATTATTTACATTAAACATAACCACCGGGATGGTCTTTTAATTTGGAAATCATGAAAAAATTGATTATATTAAGTCTTGTGTTAACGGCCTTCGTGGCGTGCACAAAAATGGAACCCTTGGCTGCGGATAAAGTGTCGTATCGCCAAGCCCAAAACATGCAAAACTTTTATGAGCCTTATACTTACAACAACTGTGGTTTGGCTGCAGGATATTCGAAATCGTCTAATCAGTCTTTGAACGACAGTTGGATTTACACGGGAAAGGTAATGGGGATTTCTGAAACCTTCTTGTTCAAAAGCAAAGACGGCAAAAAGAATTTGAGTTTTTCATTCCCATATTTGTACAGAGAGAATTCAGCCTATTTTACGTATACTCATTGGAATTTGGAAGAGAACTCTTGGAATCAATCTGAAAGTCCGGGCGGTGTGCAAATGACCGGTAACATCATGTTGGGTAGTAAAACCTATGCGGTATTTCTCACTTGCCAGCGCATTTATGTGCGCCATCGTGAGAATCAGCACTTCATTGAAATGTGCGATGGCAATTGCATGTTTCGCCTCAATGGTACTGAAGTGAATAGTGATATGTCGATCAATTTAATGTGGGAGGAAAATCGATGAAAAAGCGTTTGATATTTTGTTTTTTGGGATTCTTTTTGATGTCTGGCATCGCCCAGTCACAGCCGGTTAAACCTACGATTTCCCAACCAAGCAACAACCAAATCAATGTTCCATTGATACCGGGCTTCAGCATTTATTTGAACACTGGTTCTTTGGATTCGATATTGGTGGAGATAGACAGTACTGCGTCGTTCAATTCTGTTGGGAAAAAGAGCTATAAATCCTACAGCAAGGTTTGTTCAAATTGCGCCGTTTTGCCAAAGATTCAATTTGCCATATCGCAAACGTGGTATGTCCGCGCCCGCGCTTGGCGATCGGGATTGCAAGGCGCTTGGAGCAATGCCAATAAATTTACCACAGCCTCCAGTGCATTGCCCATCTATAATGCCTCGCCCAGTTATGATTTTACCGCGGTGATGCCAGAATTTCTGTATCGCTTTTCGGGTACCAATGTGTTGTATCAGGTAAGTAAAACCGCAGATTTTGTATCGCCCTTGATCATTGGGCAAGTTTTTTCGCATGATTCGTTTGAGGGAAAAGAAGGCGACAACATGTATGCACGATTGCGAGGGTTGCCCCAAAATCAAACCTTGTATATGCGCTCTCGGTATTTCTTGCGAAAAGACACTGCGGCATGGGGACCCACACATACCTTCACCTTGAAATATAAACCGGAGATTACAGGGGGTGGGGTTGTGAATTCACTGGTGGTTTTCCCATCGATCAATTGGGCCATTTACGCCTACAGCAACGCTGTGGATACCTCCGTTTTTTACGAATTTCAACGTGCTTCTGATTCGTTGTTTACAAACCCAACAACGTTTAAAACCAACGAGTATTCCAATACGGTAGTGTTGAAGCCTGGTGCCAATTTTATTCGCTATCGGGTAATACATCGTAGCTTAATTACTGCATGGTCTAATGTGGCGAAATACACAACCAATGATGTATTGCCAGCGCCCATATTGTCGAGCCAAGGCAACGCGTTTAGAACAGCACAAGCCAATCTCGGGCCCAATTTGTCGGTCATTCAGTGGCAAGCCGATACCACCACGAAATTCAATTCCTCGAGATTGGTTTCTTGGGATTCAACCTATAAACCTTTGAATGCCAACCGCTATTTTCCTTTGGTTAGCGATGATTTTGCGAAGTTTCGCAATTGTTACCTCCGCTACCGCACCGGAAATGGCACCGACTGGATGTCGTGGAGTGCACCATCCGTATCCATGTATTGGCAATTGCAGGGTAGCACCCAAAATCAGAATTTCTCTTTGTCTCAGCAGTTCGATTTCTTCCCAATGAATGGGGTGGTGGGGTACTATATTTTGGCGGATATTGATTCAACTTTCAAAACAGCAAAGGCCTTTTCTAGCAGTTTGAATACCACCGCTGTAAATGTGGTTCTGAACGATATTCAACTCGATTACCCCACGGTATATTACAAAGTTTATGCACGGTCTTCGAAAGGGTTGAGTACGCCCCGAACATACAAGATCACAAATACAATCGTACCCACCATTTGGGGCCCTGGTTCTGGTCAGAGTTTCGAGGAAACCGTGCCCTATAGCATCGCCGGAAAATCAGGGTCGGCCGACATGGAGTTTCAAGTGGCCAAAGATGCCGCCTTTACCCAAATCGATGGTGCGTTTGTGTCTGCCAATGGCGGTAATACAGGGAATTTGCCCGTGTCTGGCCCAGGGGATTATTTCTTCCGTGTGCGATACATCAACGCTCGCTCAAAAGGGACATGGTCGGTTACCGTGCCGTTCAAAATCACCAAAGTGTCTCAAATGGCGCCGCCGATATTGAGAAGTCCCTCCAATGGTGCAGTCAACATCGATTCCAAAAAGTCGAAATTTGTATGGAATCCAGTCCCGGGAGCAACCCAATATCTCATTTCAATTTTTGCCACTGCTACAAGTAAATTGTTGTATCAGAATTTTACCGACTCAACCTCGATTTGGGTGGGTGATTTGCCAGCGAATTTGGGATGCCAGTGGACCGTTTTGGCCATGGGCGATAAGATTTCCAAACAGTACAGTGCAACATGGAAATTCACCACCAATGCGATGGTTTCTACTCAAGCAGAGGCGGGTTCATTCGGAGGGTTAACAGTGTTCCCGATACCAGCAAGTGACCTGCTTTGGGTTCGCACGCAGGGTGTTGACAATCTGTCCTCCGTAAGGGTTTTTGACGCTTTGGGTAATTGTATTTACAGCCAAGCAGACGCATCGCCCATCAACATTGAAACTATGCCTCAAGCCATAGAAATCAATGTGCAGGACTGGCCACAAGGTGTGTATTATCTGCAGGCCGGTTCGTCAAGGGTGCGTTTTGTGGTCACACACTAGGGCTGATAGGTCATTTTGAAATGGGGAATACCCGCTTCAAAAAAACGATCACCTTGGGCGACAAAGCCGTGTTTTTCATAAAATCCCATGGCGTGTTCTTGGGCATGTAGGTAAAGCACATGGCCCGATTCCCCCAATTCTTTCAAGCAATTCTGTAACAAAGCGGCGCCAATTCCGGCGGTGCGGTGCTCTTTCAAAACAGCAAATCGCTCCAGTTTGTAGCCGTAATCCGTTTTGCGGTATCTGCATGTACCCGCAGGAAGTCCGTTGGAAATAGCCAAGAAATGTGAACTGATGGTTTCATGTTCATCGTATTCTTCTTCGGGCGGACATTCCTGCTCAATCACAAAAACAATGCGACGTATATCAAAAGCTTTTGCCATATCGGCAGGGTTTCCTATGGGGTGCACGTGTATCATCAGAAAAATGGTTAAATTTGCATCAAACTTAATACAAAAAAACAACGCATGGCTCAATCTCAAATTCAATCCTTGCTCGGTTCACAAGCAGAATTCTTGTTGGATCACAGCTGTAAAACCATCGACAAATCGATGATTCACGCCCCCGGTTATGATTTCGTTGATCGCATCTTCGCTCAATCTAACCGCAGCCCACAAGTATTGAAAAGCTTGCAGCAATTGTACGGAAACGGTCGATTGGCTAACTCTGGTTACCTCAGCATTTTGCCAGTAGATCAAGGCATCGAACACAGTGCGGGTGCATCTTTCGCTCCCAATCCCATGTATTTTGATTCCGAAAATATCATCAAATTGGCCATCGAAGGTGGTTGTAATGCGGTGGCTTCAACGTATGGCGTTTTGGCTATGCATGCCCGCAAATATGCTCACAGAATTCCTTTCATCGTGAAAATCAATCACAATGAATTTTTGTCTTACCCCAACAAATTTGATCAAATCATGTTTGGTTCGGTGGACGATGCTTGGAACATGGGTGCTACTGCAGTAGGTGCAACCATTTATTTTGGTAGCCCTGAGAGCAGTCGCCAAATCATTGAAGTGGCTCAAGCTTTCGAGCGCGCTCACGAATTGGGTATGGCTACCATTTTGTGGTGCTACACCCGTAACAACGGTTTCAAAGTGGATGGCGTTGATTATCATGCCAGTGCGGATTTGAGTGGACAAGCCAATCACTTGGGTGTAACCATCCAAGCGGATATTATCAAGCAAAAATTGCCAGTGAACAATGGCGGTTACAATGCCACCAAGCATGGTAAAACACATCCAAAAGTATATTCTGAATTGACCACAGATCACCCGATCGATTTAACCCGTTATCAATTGGCCAACTGCTACATGGGCAGAGCCGGTTTGATCAACTCTGGTGGAGAATCTAAAGGTCAGGGCGACATGGAAGAAGCGGTTTTCACAGCCGTTGTAAACAAACGTGCCGGTGGATCAGGATTGATCTTGGGTCGTAAGGCATTCCAAAAACCAATGAACGAAGGCATTCAATTGTTGAATACTGTTCAAGACGTTTATTTGGATAGCAGCATTACTTTGGCTTAATTTGTTTCCATGAATCTGGATTTCGAAGACGAGGAAGAACTTTCGGGTGATGGTCCAAAATGGTACCACCGAACTTGGAGTGGAATCCTCACCAAAACCAAGGATAAAAAACCTACGCCCGATGGTCTTTGGGAAAAGTGTAAACGCTGTAAAGAAGTTGCACCAACCAAGGATTGGATCGTAAACCATTACGTTTGTGGGTCTTGTGGATACCATGAGCGCATTGGCTCGATGGAGTATTTCGATATCTTGTTTGATGACAATCAATTCACTGAGATCAATGCGAATTTGAGCAGTGGTGATCCATTGAACTTTACGGATTCTGCGCCATATTCTGATCGAATTGTAGTGGCTCAGCGAAAAACCGGCTTGAAGGATGCTGTGCGCACTGCGCATGGATTGATCAACGGTCAGCCCCTTTGCGTTGCTTGTATGGATTTCAATTTCATCGGCGGGTCTATGGGTAGCGTTGTGGGTGAGAAGATTGCCAGAGCCATTGATTATTCATTGGCCACACGCACGCCGTTCATGATGATTTCAAAATCTGGTGGTGCACGTATGATGGAAGCTGCGTTTTCGCTCATGCAAATGGCCAAAACCAGCGCGAAGTTGGCACTTTTGGATCGTGCAGGAATTCCTTACATCTCCTTGTTAACAAACCCAACCACTGGGGGTGTTACTGCATCCTTTGCGATGTTGGGCGATGTGAATATTGCCGAACCCGAAGCGTTGATCGGATTTGCTGGACCTCGCGTAATTCGCGAAACCATCGGTAGAGATTTGCCAAAAGGATTTCAAAGTTCTGAATTTTTGGTAGAACACGGATTCTTGGATTTTATCGTGAATCGAAACGAACTGAAAAAGAAAATTTCCACCCTGCTTCAAATGATTTGGAGCCAAAAACAAAATTAACTTACACTATGAACTTCCCAGATAATTTAAAGTACACCAAAGACCATGAATGGGTATTGGTAGATGGCGATGTAGCCACAATTGGTATCACTGATTTTGCTCAAAGCGAATTGGGAGATATCGTTTTCGTAGACATTTCTTCACAAGGCGATACCCTTGCGGCACACGAAGTTTTCGGTACAGTTGAAGCAGTGAAAACTGTGAGCGATTTGTACATGCCTTTGAGCGGTGAAGTATTGGAAGTGAATGGCGGTCTTGACAGCGCACCAGAATCTGTAAACAGCGATCCTTATGGTGCTGGATGGATGGTGAAAGTGAAAATCAACAATCCTTCTGAATTGGATGCATTGATGAGCCACGCCGATTACACGGCAATGGTGGGTTAATTCATCATTCAATGAAATTGAAAGCCCAAGGTTAACCTTGGGCTTTTTTATTTACAATGTGTCCCGCTTTTATTTACAATCAACACCACCCGCGAAATCTTCTATGATTCGGAGGTCTTTGGCGAGGTGACTTCCATAAAATTGGTTGAAATCTTCGTATTTTACGTTTGACAGATAATACAACAATGATTGGTTGGCCAATGGCTTGTACGACCAATGCCAAGCCTCTGGTTCGTATCCCTTCAATCTGCCCGTACTTCTGGGCGAATACACTTCACAAAATCCAAATTCACCCGCGTGCTGCCTC
>JAIYBO010000231.1 GCA_027488495.1 Bacteroidota bacterium
ACGGTGCTTCCACTACTCAATTCGCCACTGTTTGTGGCTTTGGGTAATCCAAGGTAATTCCCTTTGCCATCGATGACAAGAAGGCCTGTGTTGCTATCTATGTACCATTTGCCAATGCTCGTTCCATTATGGGGCGATACAGGTACGCCGCAAAGTTCCTTTCCAGCATTCTGCCATTTTTTTTTTTTTTTTTGGGATCCAAGTGCGTTTTTGAACTCTCCATTTTTTGAGATTTGGTATACATCATCGAACAAGCAAGATCGGGTGGCGACGTCCGCCAAGCTATTGCTCCACCAAGTGAGGTTGGCTACAGTAGGACCTACTGCCAACGATTTCGCCACGGGTTCTAACACCCAGTTGCCTGCCAACGAAAGGGCTGAAAAAGAAATGCTCGAGCTTGTGGTGATGTTGCCGCTATTGTCGGTGGCTTGGGCTTGCGCGCTGTAATTGCCGATGCCTACCTGCATTCTGTATTCGTAGGGGGCGGTGGTGTCTATTGAAACCGAATCGCCATTGATCATGAATTTGACCTGTTTGATGCTGCCATCCAAATCTTCGGCAGAAGCCTGAACGAGAATCCACTGGTTTTCGATGAGGGTGGCCCCAGAAATGGGGTTGTTTATGGTGATTTCGGGCGCGATGTTGCCGCCGTCTTGGACAAAAATGAAGGCCTCGTTGTAGTCGCTATTCACACTGTCGCTCACAGTCAATCGCACTTTGTAAACCCCTTTTTGAATGTTTTTTTTTTTTTTTTTGGGTGCGGTAGCGTTTTTGATGAGGAGTTTTGACGGACCGTAAACCTGCGACCACTGGTACTTTATATACCCCAAAGAACCTGAGGTGCTTTTGCTTCCATCGCATTGAGCGCTATCAGCGCTGCTGGGGTAGGAGACGTTGCCGCCGGCTTTGGCTGTTGGGAGGGCTTTTGGCAATGGCGCGGTTCGGGTGAACTGTGCTTTGCCGACATTCATGCCCCCATCGTCGAAACTGAATTTAAGGATGCGCCTGCCCTGCGTCATGGGTAAATTTTTGATGTTCACTGCGCCGAAGGTTTCCCATTTGCCGGTGCTAGGGAAAGTGACATTGCTTGCAAGTAATTTCTCATCAAGCCACATGGAGAATTTTCCGCTGTTTCCAGCATTGCCATTGGCGTATCGCAAAGAACAATCGTACAAGCCGTCTTGCTGAACATTCACCGTATATTCGGTCCATTCGCCCGCGTCAATCCAGGTTAAAATGGCGCCTTCTTGGGCATCATTGCTTACGTCGGCCGCTTCTATGGTTCTGAAATTTCCGAGGTTGGTAGGGCTGAAGTCGATGTAGGCAATTCCTTGGCCAGATCCGCCTTCGAATTGATCAAACAAACCACTTTGTATGTTGCCTGGAATTGAGGCTGCGGCTTTGTTGTAGGGGATTTGCTCGCCAACAACGAGGGTGAATAAATTGCTATTTGATCGGGCATCGCCCTTGAAGATCTTGGCGTAAAAAGTGTGTTTTCCGGCATTCAAAGCGCTGGTTTCTAGGTTCCAAGGCTGGCCAGTGATCGTTTTCAATCGCTTCGAGCCCAGCATCCAATGTATGGAATCGGGTAGCACGTTGAGGGTGTCGAAATAGATGTTGGCCGCGCTGCCTTTGTACAATTGGGCGAAGTCGCTGCTGATATGGGCTTTGATGTCGCTGTCGAGACTGGTCTTCAATTTGCGCGGCGGCACCGTGAAAATATATCCATCCGAATAGGTTACTTTTAGGGTGTCGTTGCCATTGTTCTTTGCCGCATAGATGGTTTTGTTGCCTTTGGTGAAAGCCACGGCCAGCGGATGATTGGCGGTGATGCTGGGGTTCAATCTACCGAGTGCGTTGAGTGAGTGCAGCCAATGGTAGGTTTGGGCATCCGAAATGCCAAATTTTAGGTTGCGATTGGGGTTGCTGTTGTATAATTCGATGGCCTTCGCTGGGTTGGTAAAGGCCAAAAACTCCCAATACACATCGTGCCAAAGGTTGTCGTTGGCTTGGTTGGTCAAAATGCCTGTGTTTTTCGCCATCTCCTTCCATAAACGGGTTGCATAGGCGGTGTCGTGCGCCAAATAGAACGATCCGCCGTGAATGGGATACAATTCGATGCCGTAAGATGCGGCGATGTCGTTCGTCCAAAATGTGCCGTTGTCGTAGGAGTTGCCCCAAACCCGAGAAACGAGCGCGTACTGCTGTGTTTTGGCAAAATTGCGCTGTTTGATATCAAACCAATATTCTTCGATGGCCGATTGTTCGGTGCAATACAAGTAGATGCCTAGGTCGCGGATGGACTTGTTTTGGGTAATATCGCCCCAGTGAATGAGCGATGAGTTAAATTGCATGCTCTCAGAGGTGGATTCTTGGTCGTTTCCTTGGGGGAAGGTGGCGAATCCGTTGGCCCAACAATGCCCTGTGTATGGATTGAAGTTGCGTAAATGCGGAAATAGGTCGTCTTTGCGATTGGTTGAGGCCGCGTCGCGAACCAATAAATTCACCATGTCGCCATACGATTTTGCCCAACCTGGTTCAAATTCTTCCAAAAACGCCGCCGCATGGATGAAGTAACCCCAATGGAAATGGTGATCATTTATGTTGTTATCTTGCCCATGTCCCGCTGGATAGCCCAGCATGGCCGACCACGTTTTGTTGTAGTGGAATAGAAACGCCACTTCGCCAGGATTGTGGGTGAGCCAATTTTCTAGCCTGGATTTGATGGTTTTGTGGATGCGCATCACCGAAGCTTCTTCTCCCATTTCATGGGCAATGCGGGCGGTTTGTATCAGGCGATTCATTACCTGTCCTTCGTTGTAAGAGTCTGTCCAAGTGGCCAATCCCTCGTATTCCAACGCATTGATTTTTTGTTGCAGTTTGGCTGGGTCGAAACCATCGCTCAGAAAATCAACGTAGGGCAGGGTGGGGAGGATGCCTTTGAAGGTCTGCG
>JAIYBO010000102.1 GCA_027488495.1 Bacteroidota bacterium
AAGTGGGTTGTGGGGCCGCTGTTTTTGTTGCGGGCTGTCGTTTTTGCTGATTTAGGCCGAAATTATCTCACAAAGTTGAGTGCTTTGGTGAGTTCGTGCTTTTGTAGGTAGGTGATGGAGGCAGGGTCCATGGGTACATACCATACTTTATTTGTGGATCTGGATGCGAAAAGGCCATATCCGCCATTGATGTTTGTGAATTCAGCTTGTTTTTGTACGATGCCAATGCTGGGTTCGTTCACTGAAATATAATCTACCAGGGTTTGATTGCCGCCGTAGAGAGTGATGCCGACCCATTTGATGCGGTGTTTGAGGCTGGGTGCCGCGGTGATGCTCGATTGCAGAAACTGCAAGAAACTCAATCGCGGGATTTGACGCATGGGTACTGAATTGTTCCCTACCAAGAAATTGCTCACCACGCGCCAAGTGGCCATTTTTTCGTTTTTTGCGTTGGTGTCGGCCGTGTTGATTTCTTCATAATACACATGGAATCTGGCATCGTATGCAAACGCATTGGGTGCCGCAACGTAAGATATGGTCACGAATTCTGGACCCACACTGAATATGTTGGTTTGGTCGATGAAAGGGGAGCGAATTTTTGTGGTACCAACGGTTTTGGTTGTTGAAACCGCTTTGGTGTTGGTTAGGGGGTTCGTAACGGTGATTTCGTACTCTTCGTTGGGGTAGATTTTTTCGCGAGTAACCCACAAAATGTTTTTGTTATTGGCAAAAATCCCAGAATCTTTGGTGGGGCCTTCTTCGGCCGAACAAACGATGATTTCGCCGGTGAGCAAACGTTTTAATTCAACCCTTGTAGAGTCTAAATACAAGCTATCCGAAATTTTGGCGGCTTCCAGTGCGCCAATGTTTTCGTTGAGGTATGCTTTGTTTACTTTGATGTATTGGATGCTATCTTGGGGATCAAGCAGGGCATAAATGACCACTGTTTCTTTGTAATCGGCATTGATGTACACCTCATTTTCACACGCAGAAAAGACCATGGCGATGGAAAGTAAGAATAAAATGGCTAGGGTTCTTGCGTTGTGTAATTGGTGTTTCATTTGGAAATAATCCTACTTTTGTTTTTGAAATCATACAAAGATGGTTGATTTGTACTAGAAATTCTCTGTTCAAAAAGGAAATTCGACAAATTAACCGGTTAAAATTGGGCCATGAGCATACACAAAAAAGAAGAAAAGAAGGTAACCACCCACGTACTTCATGAAATGAAATCGCGCGGTGAGAAGATATCCATGTTAACGGCTTATGATTTTTCGATGGCGAGGGTGGTGGATCAGGCGGGTATCGATGTGATTTTGGTGGGTGATAGCGCATCGAATGTGATGGCTGGCCATGAAACCACTTTGCCCATTACGTTGGATCAAATGATTTATCATGCGAGTTCTGTGGTGCGCGGTGTGAATCGAGCATTGGTGGTGGTTGACTTGCCCTTTGGTAGCTATCAAGGGAACAGCAAGGAGGCGTTGGCATCAACCATTCGGATCATGAAGGAAAGTGGCGCTCATGCCATTAAAATGGAGGGTGGCGAGGAGATTTTGGAGAGCATCAAACGGATTTTAACCGCTGGTGTGCCTGTGATGGGGCACCTGGGACTTACGCCACAGAGTATTTATAAATTTGGCACCTATACGGTACGTGCCACTGAGGATGCAGAAGCCGATAAGTTGATTCGCGACAGCAAGATGTTGGAAGAGGCAGGTTGTTTTGCCATCGTATTGGAGAAAATTCCCGCTCATTTGGCGCAGCGCGTGGCCGAGAATCTCACCATTCCAGTGATTGGGATAGGCGCTGGTTCTGGCGTAGACGGACAGGTGTTGGTGGTTCACGACATGTTGGGCATTACCAATGAGTTTTCGCCCCGTTTTTTGCGCAGATATGCGAATTTATACGATTTGATGAAAGGTGCCGTTGAGCATTACATCACGGATGTGAAATCGAAGGATTTTCCAAACGCAAAAGAACAGTATTGATTTATGTTCTCAAGAGAGAGACTGGATTCTAAGTTGTTTCGCATCGTTCCGATGGAGGAAAACGACTATGAGAGCGTGGCTGAGATTTTTGAACAAGGGATTCGTGGCGGGAATGCGACCTATGATTTAGGCGCTTCTGATTGGGCGATTTGGGATGATAAACACCTGAAGCACAGCAGGCTCGTTGTGAAGCTGACGGAAACCAATGCGGTGGTGGGTTGGCTGGCCCTGAGCGGGGTGAGCAGCAGGGCGGTTTTTGCTGGCGTGGCCGAATTGAGCATTTATGTCCACCAAGATTTTGTGGGCAAAGGTTTGGGCGATGCACTCCTGATTCACGGTATCGCTTCGTCTGAAGACCATGGCGTATGGACATTACAATCAGGGATTTTCCCGGAAAATGTGGGCAGCGTTCGTTTGCACGAAAAACATGGGTTCAGGATGGTGGGTTATCGCGAGCGATTGGGTCAGATGCAAAGCGGCGAATGGCGGGATATTGTGTTGCTCGAGAGACGCAGCACCCGCGTGGGAATTTGATTAAACGATCCGTTTCTTTTTGAACGGAAGAATCATTTCGTCAACTTTTTCAATAATTTTTTCGCATTGGTCAACAATCTCCCTGCCAGCCTCGGTTACTGATATAGGCAGTGTGCTTCGATCAAAGATTGTAACATTCATGCGATCTTCAAATGTTTTAATTTGTTGACTTACAGTGCTTTGGTCTGCCGCGCATTCGTCGGCCGCCTTTGAAAAACTTCCGTTTTTTGCTACGGAAACCACGTATTGCATTTGTCTGAGAGTTACAATCATAATCTTTGAACAAAGAAAGTTAAACAAAGTTCATCAAAAAAGACTTTTTGTTAAAGATTGGGTTTTTTCCATCACGGGCAAAAAAAAAGTCCCTGGCGGGCCGGGGACTGTTTTTTGAGTATTAGAAAATGTTATTTGCTTCCTTTGGCATGGTCGGCAAGAAACTGTGCCAAGCCAATGTCGGTTAGAGGGTGCTTCAACAAGCCCAAAATGGCGCTAAGCGGACAGGTGACCACATCGGCACCATTTTGTGCGCATTGCACGATGTGCAAAGACGTGCGAACGCTGGCGGCCAAGATTTCGGTTTCGTATCCTTGTACTGCGTAGATTTCTGCGATTTGTTTGATCAAATCCATGCCTTCCCAGTTTTGGTCATCGATGCGACCTACGAAAGGGGA
>JAIYBO010000071.1 GCA_027488495.1 Bacteroidota bacterium
CCAGGTGGTGGAACACCCGTAATGTACCCAACCATGGGCGTTGAAAGCAAACGCGGAAACCGCGTAGCCAAAGTAACCACCTACGGATGGGACATGCTCGCATCAAACCCCAAACAAGCAATTGCCGGCGTAAAGATGCCAGGCACACCAGCCGAATTGAGCAAAGACATGACCCGCATCGGCGGAGATTGGAAGTCCTTTGACAACAGCACTGGCAAGTGGACCATCCAAACCGAATGGAATTACGTGGTAGAAAGTGTTCGTAACACCCCAGGTAACGCAGACACTGCCTACTACATGATGTCGTTCACCGGCTTCACTGGCTCATCGCGTGGTGAAAGTCAGTTCCGCAAATTGGCCCTTACGCCCAGCGCCTCGGCCAACCTCAAGAACCTAAAAATTGAAGCAAAATTGTTCCCCAACCCTGTTCAAAATGATTTACTCCTTTGGATTCCCCAATTGAATCAAGAAGCCCAAATACAAATCATGGCATCGAACGGTCAAATTATGCTCGACCAAACCGCCCAGTTCCAAACCGGATCTACCTTGAAATTGAACATCCAGGATTTGCCTGCAGGGCAATACTTTTTGAACGTGGTGGCAGGAAGCGACAAAGCGAGTTTGCCATTCGTAAAAAACTAATTCCGCATGCGGAAAACGCTTCTTTGGTTGATAGGGATCATACCCGCAGTGCTTTTTTCACAAAGCAAAGACACCCTGCATGATTTGCAGGTGCTCGACCCTGCGAGTGTTTCCTGCTCCATCAAAGGCGTTGCCGTGAGTGGTGCCACAGAGCAAGTCAAAGTCATTGGCGCCCAAACCATCAAAGAGATGGGTGCCCAAAATGCCGCGGAGGTTCTTCAGAACCAAAGCGGCATTTTAATTAGTCAGGATGCCCAACTCGGTACTGGCATCTCTTTGCAAGGTCTGAGCGGACAGTCGGTCAAAATATTGGTCAACGGTGCGCCAGTGGCCGGGCGTTTGAATGGCAACATCGACATTTCACAAATTCCCACAAACCAAATCGAACAAATAGAAATCATCGAAGGCCCGATGAGCGTATTGTTTGGCTCCGATGCCATGGGTGGTATCATCAACATCATCACCAAACAGCCCATTTTAACGCACACCAAAACCAATGTGCGTCTTTTCTTGGATGGCACACAAAATACCAACCTCGATGTGGATTTTGCCATTCCGGTGAAGCGACAGCATTCAACGTTGCAGTTATTTGCTGGTCGACATTTCTTTGGCGGCATGGACTTCGACACGCTCACCCGCAATTACGACTGGAAACCAAAAACCAAATATTTCGGGGGATTGGGTTTTCATGTGAGGGGCGATAAATTCCGGCACGATATCCGCGCCAACCACTTTTACGAAAACATGCTTGATCGCAGCAATGCGGAATTCAACCTAATCACCGTAACTGGCTACAACAATCGATTTTTTACCCAGCGCAGCGATGCAGCCGTTCAAAGTAGCGGCAGATTCAGCGTGGGAAACAAATCCATCAACGCCAAATTCAACAACAGTTGGAACGGCTACCATCGCCTCAACACACTGGTGAAAAGAAACTTGGTAACCGGAGAGGAAACACCCTCATTCATTGGTGAGCGCGATACAACCCGAAACCACCTCTTCAACGCCCGAGGATTTTTTGAAATCGAAAAAAAGCGGGTTCGTAAAAACACAATCATGCTGGGCTACGACGCCAACCACGAAATTTTATCTACAGGAAAAATTCGCGAGCCCAAAAGCATCACCGATGTGGGAATTTTCGCTCAAGGTAAATGGCAACCCAACCATCGATTGCTCATTCAGCCTAGTTTAAGGGGCAATTTCAACTCCCGATTTGGTGAGCCCATTCTCACAACAACACAAAATCTTCGCTTCACCCCCATCATTCCCGCCTTACAAACCCGCTATAAAATTGGCAACTCGATGTGGCGATTGTCTTATGCAAAAGGGTATCGCGCACCGAGCTTAAAAGAATTGTACTTCTTGTTTGTAGACATCAACCACAATGTGCGGGGCAACGAACTATTGCAGGCGGAGGTAGCCCACAATGCCATGGCATCCTACAAATACCGTCACACCTTCCCCGACATCAATGGCAGGATTTTGGCCGTGGAGTTGAATACCCGCGGATTCTACAACCATGTTTCGCAGCAAATCCAACTGGCAATGCTGGATCAAAGCACTCAGTTGTATCAATACATCAACATTGGTAAAATCAATAGCACGGGGGCAAACCTCGATATCGACCTCACGTATAAAGCTCACTATCGCTCAGCATGGACTACCACAGCCACCCTAGGCGCAGACTGGATCAACACACGCAGTCAACTGTCCGATTCTAGCGATTGGCAGGGCTTCAATACCATTCAAGGCAAGTTCAACCTGAAATTGAATCACCGAAAAACCAGAAGCAGTGCACAGCTATTCTGTAGGTACAGTGGCAATACCCAAGGATTTTTAGCCAATGGAAATACTTACCAAATTGCGCCCTACACGCTGGTTGATTTCACCCTAAATACCACCATTGCCAACGAATCCAACCACCCAATCATGCTGCAAGCGGGGTGTAAGAATTTGTTGAACGTAACTCAACTTCAAGGACAGGCCGGCGGAGGCATCCACGGCGGCAATGGCGTTCTGAACATTTCACCCGGCAGGGCCTTATTTTTGTCACTCACCTTCCAATTCCAATGATACGCTGTAAAAATATCGTACTGCTAGGCTTGATCGCGACCGCTTTTTTTACCGCTTGCGAAAAACCTGAAAAACTGTATCCACAGCCCAAAACATCGGTGGGCGTACAATCGCAGATTTTTGCAATGGGGGAAACATACGCGAACCAGCTTTGGTTCGATTTTGCCACCCAAAAAACTGAAACCAATGCTTTCGGACTTTGGCACATGGGCTTTTCTTGTGACCCCAACCAACCCCGCGTTTCCATCAATGGCGGCATCAGTGCGAGTTTCGGTGTGGCACGATTTGCTGGAAGTAGTTTCGGCAAGATCACAACCGATAGTATCAAAAAAGTACAATGGCATTTCGACAACCCCAACGGCGACCCCGACTCGTCTGCCTTTCCTTCCGCATTTGTAAAAAATGGCGCTCAGTGGGAAGTGAACAACTACACCTATGTGATCGACTTGGGCGATAAAATCAAAGACAGTACCCGCTATGTTCAATTGCAACTAACAGATTACAAACCAGGGATTTCCTACACCATCGCCTACGGATTGTTGAACCAAAAAACCTTGGATCGCACCGAAACCATCGCCATCAACCCCAACAAGAATTTTGTTTACTATCATTTCTTGGAGCATCGCGTGGTAGAAAATGAGCCCATGGACAATCACCAGTGGGACATTTTGTTCACTACTTACAAGGAAACCGTGCCAGATGCCAATGGCGTGCCCTACCCGTATGTGATTCGCGGGGTACTCATCAATCCAAAGAAGATTTCAGTGGCGCAGCTCGACAAAGTGAACTTTGATGC
>JAIYBO010000095.1 GCA_027488495.1 Bacteroidota bacterium
ACATCTTTGGAGTTTTTTATTCCCAATCCAGCCACAGTCCAAGTATAATCGATACCCGCCTGTCCGCCGGCCACTGAAACATCGTCCATTGGCTCTAAACTCAACCCATAAAAGGCAAATTGATAATCAGGAGAAGCCACAAAATCGCAGGTCCTGGGCAATTCTTGCACGGTCACTGCTTTTGTAATTGAATCGGCACATCCACCCTGTAAGTTCACCACCAACGTTACGTTGTAAGCCGTAGTTTGCTTCACGCTGTAACGCTTTTTGGGATTTTCTAGGCTTGAACTGGAGTTGTCGCCAAATTCCCAAGCATAACTCATGCTACCTGTCGCAGTAGTGCTTTTGTTGAGAAACGCCAACTCATCTCCGGAGCAAACCGAACCCGCGGTAAAATCAGCCGTCGGCTGAACCAACACATCCAAAGTCTTTGACAATGAATCCTCGCAACCATTATCGAGCTTTACCTTAAACACCACAACCTTCTTACCCAACGTCGACCAGTTGTGTTTGGGCGACGAGGCATTTGAGGATTTACCATCTCCAAAATTCCAAGTATAATTGGCAACGGCACCTGATACAGCTGGGGTTTGATTCACAAATTGTGTAGCCGTTCTGATACAAGACGCATCGTATTTAAATTCAACCTTCGGCGACTCAAAAACATTCACGATACGGGTCTGAGAATCCTTACAACCAAATTCTGATTTCACAACCAACTTCACAGATTTGCTGCCCGATGTGTTGAATATATATTTTGGATTCGTCTCATTGCTGTTGCTATCGGGGTGATTGAAAAACCATTTCGACCCAAAAACACCGCTCGCAATGCTGCTTGCATTTTCAAAAGCGAATGCATCCCCATCGCACCTACCACTCACTGCAGTAAAGGAAGCTTTCGGCACTACAAATTGAAATACTTTTTGTGTTTCCGTGGCTTCACAACCAGAAATGTCTGCCTTGAGTGTTACCACATAAGTGCCAGCAGCGCCATAATTCAATGAAATATTGGTAGAGTTGTTCAGCACAAAGCCCTTACCATCACCAAAATCCCAATACATCTTGGCGTTGCTAGGAGTGGTTTGATTCACAAATTTCACCAACTCTCCCACGCAAGCATTCTGACGAGTGAATTTCGCTTGAGGTATGGCATTCACCACCAATAACACCGACTTTTCAAACACAAAACCGTATGGATTCGTGGTACAACGCAATTTCACAGAATAATTACCCGTTTTCTTGAAAATAAATTCTCCGTCAACCATATTGGAGGTGTCATTGGGGTCACCCGTACCATAACTCCACCAATTTTCTACGTAACCCGATTTGTATTTAGATGCATTCACGAATCGAATTGTATCTCCCACACACGCCTTTGATGGAATGGAAAAATCTGGCGTAACCGACGGATAAATAAACACCTGCCTCTTCAAAATTGTATCACATCCATTGCTTAAATCCGAAATCTTCAACAACAATGTAACCAAACTATCCTCCAATTTCACATCGCTCGTTTTAAATTGAACTTCTAAATCTGCACTCGCAGTTGGCGCAGTAATGGTCGCACCCGAAACGGTTTTCCCGCTTGGCGAAATGGCCGTCACACTCGCCGTCCATTTGGCCGCCCCACCGGTGCCATACTGCGAATTATTGTATAATCTGGGAGATTTTATATCATAAATCACCGGCACATCAACCACAGTTATGTCGAGCGGTTTCCCACGCTGATAAACGGGATTGTTTCCCACCTGTGTCTTTGATGAAAATTCAAAATATCCTCCACCCGGAGCTGGCTTCACAAATGTTTTAAATTTGAATGTATCATTCTTCCTATTGTCATCAAACGCTTCAACAAATATGTGTATCGAGGCATCACCGGTGGATGAAATTTTCAAAGGCACCACAAAATCAATCTTCAGTGAATCTTTTGGTAGAATCCGACTGTTCACCAACTGCCGAGTGACAGAGCCATTCAATGCATACGCCACATAAAATTTATAGATGGTATCGGTGTAATTGTTCTTCACCGTGATGTCAACCTTCCCCTCATAACCCGAACAAATTTGGGACGCAATACTAAAATTGGTTTTCACAGCAGCAACGTCAAACACGCTTTCCATAGCACCACGATCCGATTTTCCTGAGGCCCGTTTGGCACCTGTAACATCCGCTTCGTTCCCCAAAACTGTTGCCACATTGTTTTGATTTTCAAAAATTTGTGACCTAAAATCATTTTTGGGCACATCAAACCATCCTGGATTGCCAAAATACTCACCACTGCCCGCAACACCGCCAGATTTGTAATCAGACCAAGATGCATAATAATTGGATTCAACGCCCCACTGCTCTCCCGCTGGGAAATTCACATAACAAGTATTGTGGTTGAGTTCCTTTACTTTGGTTGATGACCAAATGTTTATGCCGTAACCAAAATCATCGCCCCGAATGTCCAAAACATTTCCCACAAATGTTACTTCAGACTCATCTTCCATGTAATAGCCCATGCCAACATGGGTCGATAAACTACTAGAACGACTGTATATTGTATTTTGTCGAACCTCTGTTTTGTATCCTGTGTTGTAGTTGATGACATAGAAATTATCGGTGTTGTTGTAGCCTTCATTCCGAGCAATCAAATTGGAATTAAATACCACGTCATGCAAAAACCATAGGTACACACCGGAGAAACCAGAATTGGTTGTGGTGGTTACATTAAGTACAATTTTATTTCGATTGATTTGCCAATCCCCATCGTCAAAAACACTCAAACATGTCATCCTATTGCCTGTTTTATTCGAATCTAACACATTGTCTTCCAACCTATTCCACGAATAATTCGAATTGCCACAATTGCTAAAATGCATTAACCGACTATTTCCGCCATTGGCACCGAAAACACAACCGCGAATCACATTGCCCATCACCTCAATATCCACCACTGTTTGCAAATTGAACCCATAAGAATCGCCGGATTTATCCGCCGATAAACGGTTCAACTCATTCTTTTTTATCGAATAGTACTGACCTTTGGAAATCTCCAATCCCACCACATTATTGAGCACAGCAATTCTCTTGAAAGTATTCCCGGAAACAACCACAGGATATGCCGACTTCCCCGAAACAGCGCCGCTCGCAACACCCCAAAAACGACTGATGTAATTGGTGGTGCTTCCGGCAACAGCCCCTGCATACGGCAAATCGTGAATGGAGTTGTTCAACAATTGAATGGAAGCGTTACTGCAAGCACCATTGGTCATGTAAATCGCATACATCACCGTATCCACTGGCGCAGAACTGCTCGTAGCGCTCCTACTGATATCATTTCCTGACACCGTTTCTCCATTCACATATTGCAATTGTATGGCGGTTTTGTAAAAATTCTTAATTGTATTCCCGGTGATCGCATTTTCAGTACCGGTTCCAGCATAGGTGGCTGACCCTTGTTGATCCACAATCGCATATATTGGCCCTGGGCTATTGGCATTGCTGGTTGTCATCACACAATTCTTAATAACATTACGTACCCCATTGTTGGACGAACTCACTGTAAGCACATTGGTTTGAGACGATGCAAAAGCCAAATAAGCCGCTGGTGACTTTGTGCTACTGCTGATATTGGAAAACTCCAACGAGCAGCTGCTAAAAACATTATCATCAGCCCCAGAAGCCAACCTCACACACATCCCCGAACTAGATGTCCCGCTGTTCACAACACTCAAATTCTGAATCTCCAAAAAATCCATGCCATTGAAAAACAAAACCTCATATGTCAACGCCCCGGTGATCTTTTTACCGTTCCCGTCGATGGTGATTTTTTTACTCGATGTGGTTGGGTTGCTACTGTTCTGTTTGAATTCTACAGGAGTAGTAACCGTAAGGTCCGACATCACTTTTACAGAAACGGAACCCGAAACACCACTGTTTGCAACAGCAGAGGCGAAATCGCCCCAAGGTGCGTAATTGGTTGCCGACGTTGTACCACCGATGGTGTAATTTCCACTCAATTGTGCAAACGCAGCACCACTCACTAACGACAATAAAGCCAAGATCAAGTATCTCATTACAACAAAAATACGGAGTAATGGCCCAGATTTTCTTTAACAAGGGTTACTTCACATATCAAATCACAAAAAAAAGCCCTTGGTTTGTAACCGTGAATAACCAGCGACACGACCAACGCATTCAAACCACCATTGGCATCTCACCCATGTTACATGCAAA
>JAIYBO010000234.1 GCA_027488495.1 Bacteroidota bacterium
AATGCGATCCAAACAGGTTGGATCATCCGGAAACTTATCGTCAATCACACCCGAAATCTCGGTTTGCGTAGTAGCACCACCCAGCGTTTCATTGTCGATGTCCTCACCAATCGCCGCCTGCACCAAGTAACTTCCTGCCAAAAAGATGCTACCATTGCCTTCTACGATTAGGGCTTCATCGCTCATGATCGGCAAATAAGCACCACCCGCCACACAACTACCCATCACCGCGGCAATTTGGGTAATCCCCATTGCACTCATGTGGGCATTGTTGCGGAACATCCGTCCGAAATGCTCTTTATCAGCAAAAATCTCATCTTGCATGGGCAAAAACACCCCCGCACTATCAACCAAATAAATGATGGGCAAGCGATTTTCCATGGCGATTTCCTGCGCCCTCAAGTTCTTCTTTCCGGTGATCGGAAACCATGCACCGGCCTTCACCGTAGCATCGTTGGCCACAATCACACACTGCTTACCGCCAACATATCCAATGCCGGTAACCACACCACCACCCACACATCCTCCGTACTCAGCATACATTTCATAACCTGCAAAAGCCCCAATTTCTATCCATTCAGAACCGGGATCACGCAGATAATCAATTCGCTCGCGACAAAGCATTTTTCCCTTCTCCTTTTGCTTGGCTGCGGCCTTTTCACCACCCCCTCCATAAATCTTCTCCAACCTCGATTTGGCCAAATCCCACTCCTGCTTGTTCAAATCTTCATTCTTATTGAATTGAATGTCCTGCGTGCTCATACAAATTCAAAAATACGACCAATATAGGTTTAAATTCTAGGAATTATACCAATGTTAACTTTTTCTTTGTATCTTTGCGCCGCTTAATTCATCTAGAGTCAGTCTTTAATAACGTACTTTCATTGTGCGTTTGCGATAAAAACACTAGCTCAGAAGTGTTTCGCGTAAGACAGTAATCTAACAAACATACATGCAATCATTTGAATCATTGGGGTTAATCGCCCCCTTGGTGAAGTCTGTTTCAGAACAGGGCTACACCACCCCAACGCCAATCCAAGCATTGGCCATCCCAACCATTTTAAAAGGAAGCGATCTTTTTGCAACAGCCCCCACGGGTACTGGTAAAACTGCAGCATTCGCCATTCCTATCATTCAACAAATTATGGCCAACCCCCAACGCAAAACACATGCTTTGGTATTGGCACCTACCCGTGAATTGGCGCATCAGATTTCTGATAACTTCAAGAAATACGCCAGTGGAACCAACCTTCGCATCGCCCTGGTTTATGGTGGTGTTTCTCAAATGCGTCAAGTACAAGAAATCCGTCGCGGTTGTCAGGTAATTATTGCTACTCCCGGACGTTTGCTCGATTTGATCGAACAAGGTTTCATCGATTTATCAGGCATCCAAACGTTTGTATTGGATGAGTGTGATCGTATGCTCGATATGGGTTTTGTAGCCGATATCCGTGAAATCGGAAAATTGATGCTTGCCGAACGCAAACAAACTTTGTTGTTTTCTGCAACCGCACCCCGCGAAATCAAGCAATTGGCCGCGGAAATGTTGGTTGATCCAGAACACATCGATATCCTTCCAAACATCGAAGACAAACCAAAAATCACCCAGTGGTTATTCTGTGTAGATCGTAACAACAAATACGCTTTGTTGCGCGATATGCTCGAAGATCCTGCCATTGAATCAATGCTCGTGTTTACCAAAACCAAACATGGTGCAGATAAATTGGTGATGAACTTGAAAGACGATGGCTATTCAGCCGTTGCGATTCATGGCGACAAATCTCAGCGTGAGCGTTCTAACAACTTGGATATGTTCAAGCGTGGACGTGCCAAATTGTTGATCGCAACCGACGTTGCCGCTCGTGGTGTAGACGTGAAAGAATTAAACTATGTATTGAATTTCGATATCGCCATGGATGCCGATACCCACACTCACCGCATTGGCCGTACAGGTCGCGCCGGTGCCGAAGGAATCGCCATTTCTTTCTGTGAGCGTTCTGAAGCCAATTTGTTAGAGCAAATTTTCAGGATTCATGGCAAAGAGTGCATGACCGAAATGGAACACGATTATCGCATTGAATTGCCACAACGCAGAAGCGGTGGTGGTAACGGTGGCGGATCTGGTTTCCACAGAGGTTACGGCAACAAGAGTCGCGGCGGAAGCGGCGGCGGCGGATACAAAGGTGGTAACAGCGGTGGTGGATTCCGTGGTGGAAACGGTGGTGGCGGTGGCTATCGCGGTGGAAGCAGTGGCGGTGGAAGCAGCTACGGTGGCGGATCAAGCAACGGTGGTGGATACCGCGGTGGAAATGGTGGCGGCGGAAGCAGCTACGGTGGAGATCGCAGTGCACGCCCAGCTGGCGACAGCAGTTTCTCTGGTGCACCCCGTGAAAGAAGTGCCTCAAGCGAAAGACCATCAGGTGGTTACCGTGGTCCAAACGCCGGTGGTTCTGGCGGAAACGGCAATCGCAACAACACCCGTTGGGGTGGCGCTGGCCGCAGTGAAAAGAAGCCAAGCAATTACTAAAATTGCTTTAAATCATAATCGTTTTGTTGGGATGGGGTTGATATTCAACCCCTAACAATAAAAAAAGGCGGTATCGCGCCGCTACAACCCATTGTCCTTGCTGCCTTCCGGCCCTGGGGAAGTGAATGGGGAGCTGGCCGTACCGCCGCTACAAATGTACGAATAAAATGTACCACTTAAAAGGGCTTCCGCTGCGCGGAAGCCCTTTATTTTTTGCCCTATATTTGCCCCAATGAAACTACGCTCCCAAAATTTGGTCAAACAATATGGCGCCAAACGCGTCGTGAACAACGTGAGCGTAGAAGTAAACCAAGGTGAAATCGTTGGACTCCTCGGCCCAAACGGCGCCGGAAAAACAACCTCCTTCTACATGTTTGTAGGACTTGTGCGCCCCGATGAAGGTCAAGTCTTCCTCGAAAATACAGAAATTAGCAGCTGGCCCATGTTCAAACGAGCACAGCATGGCATTGGCTACCTCCCACAAGAAGCCTCCGTTTTCAGAGAACTCAGCGTAGAAGAAAACATCCAAGCCATCTTGGAAATGACCAAACTCTCCAAAAAAGAGCAAGAAGAAAAGTTGGAGTCCCTCATTGCCGAATTTGGCCTCGGAAAAGTGCGGAAAAACCTCGGAAAAGTGCTTTCAGGTGGCGAACGTAGAAGAACCGAAATCGCCCGCGCACTGGCAACCGACCCAAAATTCATCCTCCTAGATGAACCATTTGCCGGAGTTGACCCCATCGCCGTGGAAGACATTCAGCAGATCGTGGCCAAACTCAAACAAAAAAATATTGGCATTCTCATCACCGACCACAACGTACAAGAAACGTTGAGTATCACCGATAGAGCCTACCTCCTTTTCGAAGGCAAACTCCTCAAACACGGCACCGCCCAAGAACTGGCCAGCGACGAAATGGTGAGAAAGGTATATCTGGGACAGAATTTCGAACTCCGTAGATCCAAATCGGCCACAGATCCAATATCATAATTCCATGAGATTCATCGTCTCCCCATCCACCGATGTGTACTATAATTTGGCAGCGGAAGCCCATTTTTTGCACCAAACTCCAGAAAATATCTGCATGCTGTGGCGAAGCGAAAACGCCGTGGTTTGTGGTAAACACCAAAACATTTGCGCCGAAATCAATTACGCCACTTGCAAACAACTACAAATAGCACCGGCCCGGCGCGTAAGCGGTGGGGGAACTGTTTACCACGACCTCGGCAACATCAATTTTTCCTTCATTCAAGACCTCGGAACAACCCTCGATAAAGCCGTAAACTACAAACGCTTCCTGGAGCCCATCCGAGAAGCACTGCTCGCCATGGGCATCACAACGTCCTATTCTGAACGAGACGATCTCCTATACCAAGGCACAAAGTTTTCTGGTAATGCCCAGCACATCTTTCAACAAAAAAAACGCATACTCCACCATGGCACCCTTCTCATCGATGCCAATATTCATCAACTCGGCGAAGCCCTTCATACCATGGGCACTTACCAAGACAAAGCCGTTAAAAGCAACAAAACTTCCGTAACAAATCTCGGGGACCACTTTCCTGAACTCAAAAATATTGAAAGCACCATCTCCACGCTACAATCACTGCTCATACCCATTCTAAACGCCACGCAATCCAGCATATCACCCAGTGAAGATTCAGAAATAACAGCACTTCGAGCAGAGAAATTCACCCAATCAGAATGGATCTTGGGATACTCCCCCAGCTATTCGCACCAAAGAAACGTTTCAGATTCAGTGAATCAATACACCCTCACATCCACCATCACCAAAGGCATCATCACACAATTTCAATTGCAACTGCCCAATGACACTTTGGCCTTTCAACAGGAATGTCTAAAAACCATTAACCTACCCATTGGCCCGGATACCTTCGCCTACGCATTTCAAAATACACCCTTTCAACACGAAGCGTTTTTCAATCAGTTTTTCTGAGTAACACCACTCCACAAAAATGAACAAATCACAACGCGTGCAATTCATCCTCAATACACTGGAAGAATTATACCCCGAAACACCCATTCCTCTCAATCACACTGATCCATACACCCTCCTCGTTTCTGTGCTGCTCAGCGCGCAATGTACCGATGAACGCGTAAATCAAATCACACCCCACCTCTTCGCAAAAGCCAATAACCCCGCCGACATGCTCAAACTGTCTGTAGAGGAAATTCAAGATATCATCAGACCCTGTGGCCTATCGCCCATGAAAAGCAAAGGCATCTATGGACTATCCAAAATGATCATGGAATTGCATAACGGCGAAGTACCCCAGTCTTTCGAAGCCCTAGAGGCGATGCCTTCGGTTGGACATAAAACAGCATCTGTGGTTATGTCACAGGCCTTTGGCGTGCCCGCATTCCCCGTAGACACCCATATTCATCGATTGGCCTACCGGTGGCGTTTGAGTGCCGCAAACAGCGTTGAACAGACCGAAAAAGACCTCAAAAGACTCATCCCCATAGAGAAGTGGAACAAGGCACACCTGCAAATCATCTTTTTAGGTCGTGAATACTGTCAAGCCAGAGGCCACAACATCGAAAAATGCCCCGTTTGCTCGGTAATTGGTTGTAGAGAAAAAAAATAATTGACCTTACTTACAAATCGCTTCAATGATTTGATCTGCAGAAACACCCTCGGCCTCGGCCCGGAAATTTCTCACAATCCTGTGTCGCAATACCCACTTGGATACCGCAACCACATCCTCCCGGTCTACCGTATACTTGCCATGCATCAAAGCATGACATTTGGCAGCCAAAATCAAATTCTGACCTGCGCGTGGACCAGCACCATAACTCAAATACTTCGTAGCCATGGTATGCGCCGTTTCTGTATTTGGACGCGTTTGTTGAACCATCTTCACCACTTGCTCAAACACATTGTCTGTTACAGGTACCTCTCTCACCAAAGATTGGTAATTTCTGATTTGCTCCGCATTCAAAACCGCCCCAGCCCTTTGCGTAACTGATCCCGTGGTCTGTTTCAAGATATTTACCTCATCGACAAAAAGGGGATAATCCAATATCACCTGAAACATAAATCGATCCAATTGAGCCTCCGGCAAAGGATATGTTCCCTCCTGCTCAATGGGGTTTTGAGTGGCCAATACAAAAAATGGCGAACCCAAATCATATCGTGTTCCTGCCGCCGTTACCTGCCTCTCCTGCATCGCCTCCAACAAAGCAGCCTGCGTTTTAGGGGGTGTTCTGTTGATTTCATCGGCCAAAATAATGTTCGAAAAAATCGGCCCCTTCACAAAATGAAACTTCCTAGAATCATCCAAAATCTCACTACCTATGATATCTGATGGCATCAAATCAGGTGTAAACTGAATGCGATTGAACGACAACTCCATCGTTTCAGACAAAGTCTTAACCAACAGCGTTTTAGCCAAACCCGGCACACCCACCATCAATACGTGACCATGACAAAAAACGGCGTTGATCAACGCTTCAACCACTTCTTCCTGACCCACAACCACCTTGCCTATCTCCAATTTCAACTGGGCGATGTGCTGACCAAATGCCTTCGCTTGCTCTATGCTATTGCTCATGTCTTACTCCTTAATCGTGTTCCCAAGCGTCCATCTCCGCACACTCCAAGTCCCTCGCCTTAATTCGAATATATGTTTTGATTCGATGTTTCGTTACCCAATCATCCATGGCCTTCTGCTTCTTCTTGGCCTCTGCTTCCATCTGAATTCTGCTATAATCCTGAACCAAATTCGCTTGGTGCGGCGCGATAAAAGATTGTAAATAAACGATGCGATACACAGACCTACCATCTGGCGTAGTAACCAACTCAGGGGCACTATACTCACCTGGTTTCAACTTGTCAACCACACGCTTCACATCACCCGGCAAAGATTCAAAGGTGGTCTTCTGCATACCTGTCATTTGGTCAATGATAAATCCACAGTTCCCTTTTATATCACGGTTGTATTTATCGTCTGTGGCGTATTTCTTCACCGCATCACACCACTTAATATCTCCCATTACCAAACGCTGATACACTGAATCTACACGCATACTGGCAAACTTATAATCCTCAGATGTATTCTCCGCCCTAATCAAGATGTGTGATGCCATTACCCGCTCTCCCCTGCGCTTTGTCAACTTCATCACGTGGAAACCAAAATCGCTCTCAAACACTGGACTCACACTATCAGGTTTCAGTTTGAAGGCCATCCGCTCGAAAGCAGGCACCATTTCACCCCTACCAAATTCGGGCAACATTCCACCTTGCGATTTCGAACCCGGATCCATGCTGTACGCCCTAGCCAACTTCTCAAAATTCTCTCCGCGTAAAATCCTGGCTCTAATATCCTCCAGCTGTGCCTTCGCGAACTCTTTGGCCTCAGAAGTTACAATTGGCTCAATCATCAATTGACCCACCTCTACCTCTGTTGAGATAATTGGTAAACTATCTTGTAAAATGGATTCGTAAAACTGCTTAACCTCCTGAGGAGATATCCGTATGTTCTTTGTAATCTCACCGTACATCTGCTTCGCCAACAATTGCTCCTGCATCTTCGGACGGATATCATCCTTGAATTCATTAACCGTTTTGCCGAGATATTTTTCCAACTCCGCCATACTACCCGCCTGCTTCTGATAATACCTCAATCGATTGTCGATCTCACTCTCCAACTGATCCACCGGAACAGTTAAACTATCCAACTCAGCCTGATTCAACAACAATTTCTGAATGATCATGTCTTTCAACAAATTGCAATGAATCATCTGCGAATCCTTCAACGAAGACCCCTTGGTCATTTGCATTTTCTCGGTCTCAAAATCACTTTGTAATATGATTTTACTTCCTACCACAGCCACCACACCATCCACATATTGCGGAGGTAAAAATGGACCGCTGGGCTTTAACTGTGCCATCAACGTTCCAAACGATGTCAACAAAACCATCAATAAACAACCGCGCATCGCTTGACTTTTCACAGCGTTTATTTTTGATTGACCAATTTCACTTCAATCGATTTCATCACCGACTCATTCACAGTCACAGAATAACGATTGCGCAATGATTCTATCCACTCCTTTTCCAATTGCTCTTGATATTTCGATGCCACCGGTCCTCGCGTTTCATCCAACATCTTAGGCCCAGCAGGCAAATAAGCGTTTACTTTCACTACAATGAAATCATCGCCCACCTGACCCACTTGATAAATTCCTGGTTTGTTGTATTTGGGTTTTGCATTGGATAAATCCGCAAACAACATTTTCAAAATGGGTGAAGGAGCAAACAAAAACGTATCGCCCATTTCAAATTTTCCGCCACGGTAACTGAAGTCTAAAATGTTCTTTTTGGTATGTTCTCTGCGCAAACTATCGGTTGAAATGCCCTTTTTAACTTGTTTGGCTACCGTTTTCATCATCTTGGCATCGTTACAGAAATAAACCCCTACATCAAATCGATTGCCCCAATTGTATTCGCTTTGGTGTTGAGCAAAAAAGGCAGCCAAACCCACAGAGTCATTGTTCGCCCTATCCCACACCAATTGCTGCATGCGATTGAACATCAAAATACCCTCTTTATACTCTTGGTAAATGTCTCTGAATTCAACAGACTTCTCTTCCAAATGGTCATTTTGATATTCTACACATGTTTTTTCAATCCATGCATTCATCAATTTCATCGCACCGTCACGTTTGCTTCCAACAATGGGCTTGCTGTTGTATGTAAAATGGGTAAACAAATCAGAAACAGAATACGAATCATCCCCCAAATGGAAAACCTCCATCTTGCGCAAATTGAACTCTGTATTCACTGTCTTTTTACCATCTTTCTTGGTAACCTTATGAAACTCGGGCATCGCCGCTTCGTCGAACTTTCCCTTCATAAAATTGCTGTCCAAATATTGAACCACAGCATCCACGGCAATGGGATTCAACACAAAGCCGTTTTCCTTTTTGATCTTCACAACCAAAGAATCAACAGAAATTTGAGAACGCTGATTTTTCTGCACATCCATTTTCAAAACAGAACGCATTTCCTTGTCATCAAAAGAACGCAAAGGCCTCAAATTAACCCTTTGCAGCAAATGCCAACCATAATTGGTTCTAAATGGCACCGTTATGTCGCCGTCTTTCTTTAAAGCAAAAGCTTGATCTGCCCAATATTGACGGTCAACATCACCCACAAACTGTGTAACGTTGATGTAATCCATCGCACCACCGTTGTAGCGGCTGTTGTAATCTTCGCTGTACGTTCTGGCCATGTTCTCAAACGTTTCTTTGCCACTGTTGATGTTCGATGCAATTTCATCAATCTTTTTGCGGGCCTCAGTATCTGAACTTTCGTCTTTGTTCATCACCCTCACCAAAATATGATTCACTTTGATATCTCCACGGTTCAAACGCTTGTCGTTCACCATCAAAATGTGATATCCAAACTCTGTTTTGAACACCGGAGAAATACCTCCCACCGCAGTGTTATAGGCCTGATTTTCAAATTCATACACAACCTGCAAAGCAGTCATCCAACCCAAATCGCCACCCGCACTCTTGGTACCCACATCTTCAGATTCTGTTCTGGCCATATCGCCAAAGTTTTGTGCTGTTGGGTTTCTCATCAACATCCTGTGAATGCTCTCAATTTTTTCCAAAGCCTTCTTTTGGTCTGCATCCGAAGCATCCGGTGAACACAATATCAGAATGTGCGACACTTTTACCTCCGATTGCATCCGGTCATAAGCTTCTTTTACCAAAGCATCCGTTACCGAACGGTCGTACAAATAATTCCTTGCCAACTGATCGCGATACATCTGCAATTCTTGCACGTATGCCGACACAGTATCCAATCCAGCATCTTTCGCATCTTGAACCTTCAATTTGAATTTGATATATAGGTCCAAATAATTGCGAATGTCTTTGGCCGTTACCGCATCCTCTTTCAAATTGATGTTTTTGAGGTACTGACGTTCAAACTCATCTGCATATACCTTCTCTTGGTTGATGCTAAATGCAAATGGCTTGGGAACTTGAACAGACAAATTCGCATCACCCTCTGAATTTCGCTTTTCGTTTTGGCCGGTTACAGCACCCATGGTAACGCAAACCCCAAAAAACAATCCAACTATTTTTTTCATAAATCGTAAATATATCAATGCTATAATCTTCAAAAATACAAACTACCCTTCAAAATTTTCAAACATCCGCAGACACTGTTTTCCAAAGCACATCCACCAATTCACCAACACCCTGCTCCGTAACCGAGCTAAAAAACAGAACGTCTACACCCTTCATCAAACTCCGGATTTCATTTTTCAATTCCTCATCCAACATATCGGCCTTACTCACCGCTATAATTCGCTCTTTTACAAGAAGTTCCGGATTGAATTTCTCCAACTCACTCAACAAGGTGAGATATTCCTGTTTGTGGTCAGGACTGTCTGCAGGTATCAAAAACAACAAAGCGGCATTTCGTTCAATGTGCCTCAAAAACCGATGACCCAATCCACGTCCTTCACTCGCTCCCTCAATGATTCCAGGAATGTCGGCAACGATAAAACTGCGATAATCCCTGTAATTCACCACACCCAAATTGGGTACCAATGTGGTAAATGCGTAATCCGCAATTTCAGGTTTCGCCGCCGAAATCACACTCAACAACGTGCTTTTTCCCGCATTCGGAAAGCCCACCAATCCAACATCAGCTAAAACCTTCAACTCCAACACAATCCATTGCTCAATACCAGGTTCGCCCGGTTGAGCATATTGTGGCGCTTGGTTTACACTGTTGGCAAAATGCCAGTTGCCCAAACCACCCCTACCGCCAGGTACCAATACCTTTTTCTCACCTTCCTCTGTAATCTCAAACAATACCTCCCCAGTTTCAGCGTCTTTGGCCACAGTACCCAATGGCACCTCCAATATCACCGATTCGCCATAAGCACCAGAACTGCGATTCTCACTGCCAGCAACACCGTCAGTGGCCATCACATGCTTCCGATACTTCAAGTGAATCAACGTCCACAACTGCGGATTTCCCCGCAAAATGATATCTCCACCCTTTCCACCATCTCCACCATCTGGACCCCCACGAGGGTTCATTTTTGTACGATTATAATGCCTGCTGCCAGGTCCGCCACTACCACTTCGGCAGCAAATCTTCACGTAATCAATAAAATTGCTATCGGCCATGAACCGCAAAGGTCGTTAAAAAACCCCCATCTATTGTATTTTCGCACCCGCAACCTTTATGTCAGCACAATATTCCTTCTCAGACATCGAAAAAAAATGGCAAGCCGCTTGGGAAAAAGCCAATTTATACTCCGTTTCCATCGACGCCAATAAGCCCAAATATTATGTGCTCGACATGTTTCCCTATCCTTCAGGCAGTGGTTTGCATGTTGGACATCCCCTGGGATACATCGCCAGCGATATCGTTTCTCGTTACAAGCGCCTCAAAGGATTCAATGTGCTTCACCCCATGGGCTACGATGCATTTGGATTACCCGCTGAACAATATGCCATACAAACTGGCCAACACCCCGCCATCACAACCGAACAAAACATCAAACGATTCCGTGAACAACTCAACATCATGGGATTTTCGTACGATTGGAATCGCCAAGTAAAAACCTGTGACCCCAATTATTACAAGTTTACCCAATGGATATTTACCCTGTTTTTTGAACACTACTACAACAAAACCACTCAAAAGGCAGAACACATCAACAACCTCATTCAAGAATTTGCAAGTGTTGGATCCCAAAACCTATCGGCACACGGCGGAAAAATAGAGCCCTTCAGTGCCGAACAATGGGAAGGTTTCTCGCCCCTACAAAAACACCAAATCCTCAACCAATTCCGATTGGCCTTCGTAGACGAAACCACCGTGAACTGGTGCGAAGCGATGGGCACTGTGCTTGCCAATGAAGAAGTGATCAATGGCCTCAGCGAACGCGGTGGCTACCCTGTGATTCGCAAAAAGATGAAGCAGTGGAGCTTGCGGATTACTGCCTATGCAGACAGACTCATAGAAGGACTAGAACGCATTCAATGGAGCGATGCCATCAAAGAAATTCAAAAAAACTGGATCGGCAGAAGTCAAGGCGCTGAAATCGATTTTGTGGTGCGTGGCACATTAAAAACATTGAAAGTTTTCACCACCAGACCCGATACAATCTTCGGTGCAACCTTCATGGTGGTGGCCCCAGAACTGGAAATCTTGCGAGAATTTTGCAGCGATGCGCAATGGCCTTTCGTACAAGAATACGCCAATAAAGCAAAAAATCGCAGTGAAATTGATCGCATGGCAGACACCACAAAAACAGGTGTTTTTACAGGACTCGAAGCCATCAACCCCTTCACCGGAGAACCCATTCCTATTTGGGTGAGCGACTACGTTTTAGCCAATTATGGCACCGGCGTAATCATGGCCGTTCCTGCACACGACGATAGAGATTTTGCGTTTGCTACTACTTTCAACCTACCCATCATTCCTGTCATCAAGCCCGCAAATGGCGAGCTGGAATTGCCCCTCAAAGAATCATTCAGCGCAAAAGAGGGCATCTGCTTCAACTCCGGATTCCTCGACGGTTTGTCTGTAAAAGAAGCAATACAAGCCGCCATTGCCAAAATAGAAAAAGCCGGCTGGGGACAGCCCAAAGTAAACTACAAACTCCGCGAAGCAGGTTTTGGCCGCCAACGATACTGGGGCGAGCCATTCCCCATCACTTTCAACAACGATGGCATTCCACAACTCGAATCAAAGCTGCCAGTAGAATTGCCTCAAGTAGAAAGCTACAAACCCTCTGGGAACGGAGAAAGCCCGCTTTCGGCAGTAACCGAATGGGTAAATACACCCCAAGGCAAACGAGAAACAGACACCATGCCAGGCTGGGCGGGAAGCAGTTGGTATTTCCTTCGCTACACAGACCCCAACAACAACACAGATTTCGCATCGCCCGAAGCCCTAAACTATTGGAAACAAGTAGACCTATACGTGGGTGGATCTGAACATGCCACGGGGCACCTTTTATACAGTCGCTTCTGGACCAAATTCCTCTTCGATTTGGGGTATATTCCGTTCGATGAACCCTTCCAAAGATTGGTCAACCAAGGCATGATCATGGGCGAAGACGGTCAAAAAATGAGCAAACGTTGGGGCAATGTTGTAAACCCCGATGATGTTTGCGCACAATACGGTGCCGATACCCTCAGAATGTACGAAATGTTCTTAGGTCCACTCACCGATTCAAAACCTTGGAATACCAATGGAATTGAAGGTGTAAGTAGATTTTTTGGGAAGTTTTGGCGCTTGTTCTACGAAGGTGAAACCTGGGCAGTGAATCAGGAAAAAGCCTCGCCAGATGAACTGAAAATCCTTCATAAAACCATCAAAAAAATCACCGAAGACATTGAAAGCATGAGCTTCAATACCTCTGTTTCTGCTTTCATGGTGGCCACAAATGAATTGGGTACACTGAAGTGCCGCAAACGAGAAATCCTCGAACCCATTTTGATTCTTCTTGCGCCCTTTGCACCCCACATCTCCGAAGAATTGTGGCACCAATTGGGCAACAACGAAAGCATCCATATTGCCAACTGGCCCACGCATGACCCTTCGTTGTTGATAGAAAACTCCTTCAATTACCCCATCAGCATCAACGGCAAAACAAGGGCTCAGATCGAATTCAACCTAACAGCCACCGAAGAAGAAATCAAACAAACGGTGCTCAATCATGAATTGGTCATCAAATGGATGGAAGACAAGCCCCTCAAGAAATTCATTCTTGTGAAAGGCAGAATCGTAAACGTTGTGGTTTAAACCTGCGAGGGTGATGTTGCTTTAACCACCGCCAACTGACCCTCAAACTCGATCACAGCGCCGGGGTACAACTTATTTCGTTTGCGAAATTCTTGTACTCCGTCCACCACTACCATGCCCTCAGTGATTACATCATTGGCCATCGCACCACTCTCTACCCAGCCCAATAATTTTAGGGCCTGATTGAGTTGAATAAAAGGTGTGTGAATGGATATTTCCTCCATTAGATTGAGAAACTCTCACCACATCCGCACGTGCGCGATGCATTGGGATTGATGAAATTGAATCCCTTGCCATTCAAGCCATCAGAAAAATCCAATTCTGTGCCACACAAGTATAAAAAACTCTTCATGTCGCACACAATCTTCAATCTTTCATCCCCAAATTGCATATCGCCAGGTTTATCCTCATTGTCGAAATCCAACTCATAAGTTAAACCCGAACAACCGCCACCCTTTACACCCACACGCAGAAAATATTCCGCAGCAGAAATGTTCGATTCACGCATCAAATCATAGGCCTTGTCCAAAGCCTTGTCCGTAATGGTGATTTCATTGCCCTGGGCGATCATGATCCCGATGAATTAGAAATGGGTTTTTTCGCTCTCAATGGGCTCTAAACCATTCTTCGCGCGATAATCGTTGATAGCAGAACGAATGGCATCCTCAGCCAAAACAGAACAGTGAATTTTCACCGGTGGCAATGCCAATTCTTCAACGATTTCCATGTTATCGATACTCAATGCTTCATCAATCGACTTTCCCTTTAACCACTCAGTAGCCAAAGAAGAAGAAGCGATGGCAGAACCACAGCCGAAAGTCTTGAATTTTGCATCCTCAATGATACCCGTTTCGTGGTTCACTTCGATTTGCAATCGCATTACGTCTCCACACTCAGGTGCGCCCACCAAACCAGTGCCTACATTGGTTTTTGATTTATCCAAAGTGCCAATGTTTCTTGGGTTGGTATAATGATCTACTACTTTATCTGAATATGCCATGATTTTTTTCTTTTACAAATTTACAATTTAGAACGATTCTGAACAAGAACTATTAATGCTCACTCCACTCAATCGATTTAAGGTCAATGCCCTCTTTGAACATCTCCCACAAAGGACTCATATCGCGCAGTTTGTTCACCGCTTCAGACACCAACTTAATGGTGTAATCAATCTCCTCATCCGTGGTGAACCTACCCAATCCAAAACGCAACGAACTGTGCGCCAACTCATCGTCCAATCCCAAACTCTTCAATACATAGCTGGGCTCCAATGAGGCAGAAGTACAAGCTGAACCGCTCGATACAGCCACGTCTTTAATTCCCATCATCAAACCTTCTCCCTCAACATATTTAAAGCTGATGTTGGAGGTATGTGGCAAACGATGTTCCTTGTTCCCATTCAAATAGCTTTCTTCCAATTTCAACAATTCGGTTTCCAAACGATCACGCATCACCATCAATCGCGCCGATTCCTCAGCCATTTCCAACCGAGCAATCTCACAGGCCTTACCAAATCCAACAATACCAGGAACGTTCAAAGTACCACTGCGCATTCCGCGCTCGTGACCACCACCGTCCATCTGTGCTGTTACCTTTACCCTTGGATTCTTCCTGCGAACATACAATGCACCTACGCCTTTCGGACCGTACATCTTGTGTGCTGTAAAACTCATCAAATCAATGTGATCCGCCAATACGTCTACCGGAATCTTGCCCACCGCTTGGGTTGCATCTGTGTGAAACAATACGCCCCTCTCTTTACACAATGCGCCAATTTCACGAATGGGCTGTAAAACACCCAACTCGTTGTTGCCATACATCACCGTTACCAAAATGGTATTGGGTTTGATCGCTGCCGCAATTGCATCAACCGCAATCAATCCATCTTCCGCAACAGACAAATAGGTTACCTCAGCACCCATCTTCTCCAAATGCTTGCAAGTATCTAGAACCGCTTTGTGCTCGGTGGATAAGGTAATGATGTGATTTCCCTTGCTTGCATACATCTCAAAAACACCCTTGATCGCCAAGTTGTTACTTTCCGTAGCACCACTGGTGAAAATGATCTCTTTTTCACTGCTTCCGATCAATGCGGCAATCTGCTCACGGGCATAGTCTACCGCTTCCTCAGATTTCCATCCAAAGGGGTGACTTTTACTCGCAGCGTTTCCATAAGCTTCCAAAAAATAAGGGGTCATGGCCTCAAAAACACGGGGATCAACCTGTGTAGTGGCATTGTTGTCGAGGTATATGGGCAATTTTAACATGGCTTTGTTCTTTATTTAGAGTGTTTCTAAACTGCAAAATTAACGCATCTGCGCTCAGATTGTTTCGGTATTTCTAGTTTCTGCGAAAAGAATGTTCTTTGTAGTGAATTTTTCCATGAAAAAACTTGAACACATCGGCATCGCCGTAGCCAATCTCGAAGCCTCTGAGGCCCTGTTTACGCAATTGTTGGGCATCGAACCATACAAAAGAGAAACCGTTGAAAGCGAAAATGTGATCACCTCATTTTTTCAAATCGGCGACGTAAAAATTGAACTTCTCGCCGCAAGCAACCCAAATAGCACCATCGCCAAATTCATCGAAAAAAAGGGCGAAGGGCTGCATCATCTCGCCTTTGAAGTGGAAAACATCGAAGAAGAAATAGAGAAAAAAACCAACCAGGGCTTTGAACTCATTCACACGAAGCCCAAAGACGGTGCCGATGGAAAAATCATCGCCTTCCTACACCCAAAATCCACCAACGGCGTACTCACAGAAATGTGTCAGACCGTGATCAAATAAATCCCCATCCCAAAAAACAACAGCGCTAAAAAAAGATCAATCTGCTTGATCCTTTGCTCCGTTAAATAATTTTTGATTTTCCCAGAACCCCAAGACACCCCAATTTCAGTAACAAAAACCGTGGCCAGCGCCGCAAAACCAAATATCCACTTGCCTGAATAATCAAAATCGGCCGCCGGTGGTAGACTGTATAAACTCAACCACCAAGCAATATTCACTGGATTCACTATATTTATTGCGAAGGACTTCAAACCCAACTGCCAATCTTTCATTAACAACAAGCGATCGTCGATCCCTTGCTTCTTTGCCTTCTGATGATGCATCAAATGTTGAATGCCCAACCCAAAAAACACCACACCACCAACCGCCGCAATCGTGCCCCTGTACTCGGTCAAATAATCCGTAATCGCCTCCGAAAAATGCAAGGCAATGGTCACGTAGATCAAATCGCCCAAAATAACACCCATCGATAATGGTAAACCCTTCCGCCACCCCCCAACCAAACCCGCCTGAATCAATAAAAAAAATATCGCACCCAAAGAAATGCTCATGATGAAGCCCGTTCCAATGCCAAATATGATGGGTGCCAACATGCTTTTTTCTGTTTTTTGGGTTAATTGTCGGTGGTTTCAAAGGAATCCGTATTCCTATTGTCGCAAAACGCTTGCAATTTAATCACAGCCCTCAGATTTTTTCTCAATAAAATTAAGCCCTGCCAAAGCATACCAAAAAGTATGTGTAAAAGTTGGGGAAGATGCACACCCCCATTCACATTGAGCACCATGATTACCAATGTAAATTTGAATCAATGAGTTTCTTTTCATCAGACTGGGACGACGAGGAAGAAGAAGATGTTTTCCAAGGCGATGTTGACGCACTTGTGCGCGATTTCGAAAGCAAACAACAGAGAACTTTCTCCGCGCGTGAATGGCTTGAGCTATATCGATACTACGCAAGCCAATTTCCTGCCAAAACAGGGCAATATCGCGCAGATACCTACATCAAAGTGATTTTGGAATCGGCCATCCAACAATTCCCTTACATGCCCATTTTCTCTCTGCACATGGCTGAATGGCTCATCAGAGATCAAAAATTGGCAAAAGCCAGAACCATTGTAAACCAAGCGTTACAATACACCCCCTTCGAACCAGCCTTGGGATTCATGCAATCCCTGGTATTTAGTTTGCAAGGACACAAAAAGAAGGCATTGGAGGAGCTACAATCTGTGCTAGAAAATATGGGCGAAGAAGAAGCCATGCTCGAGGATTTTCTAGAAATTTCCCTCTATCACGGACAATTTGATTTGGCGATGCCTGTGCTCGAAAAAGCCCTCGATACCGGTGCCGAAGTAAGCGTCATTCTCGAGAAATACATCGAAAAAGCAGAAGAAGGTGGATTGATCGATGCCCTCTTGCCAATGATTCAGCGCATCATCGACCAAGACCCCTACTCAGCAGAAGCTTGGTACGTATTGGGTTCCGGTTACATGGCACAAGGCGATCACGAACAAGCACTGAAAGCACTCGATTTTGCAGTCACCATCAATGAAAATTTTGCCGACGCTTGGGTAACATTCCTAGAATGCACCTATGAACTGGGACACTATCAAGATTTCATCAATACCTATAGGGATTTGAGTACCCGATTCCCGAAAAAAACCTTTGCAGAAATTGAAGGCCTTCTCGCTTGGAGTCACTACGAACAAGGCGATGTAAAAACCTGCAGATCCATCTACAAAGAAATCTTAAAAAATCAACCGCAAGATGCTGAATGCTGGTATTCCATGGGCCTTACTTGGCACTACGAAGAGAATTACTCAGCCGCAATTCCCTACCTCGAAAGAGCCTATGATTTAGACCATTTCGAATCGGATTATGGCATGGTGCTGGCCAGCGCGTATTTTGGTGCCCACATGCAAGAAAAATGGGAAGCACTATACGAATCTTTGACCATCGAACATGCAACCAATCCCGAAGTTTGGCTTGATTACAGCACATCGCTCTATGAGATTGGTGAATCAGATAAGGCCCTCGATGTCATTGAAACCGGTTTGCTTAACAACCCCCAACACAGCGGACTTTTATATCGTTTGGCCGCGCTTTGCTACCTTTCCGGACAAGCATCAGCAGCCATTTTCGTCCTTGAAAAAGCCCTTGAAATGAACGCCAACGAGCACATTCAATTATTTACCTTTGCGCCTGAGCTCAAAAAAGCCACGGCAATACTTGCCTGCATCGCCAAATACACCCAACCCAGAACCGGATTATGAACCAAGACCTATTCAATCTTCAGCAGTTGCCCAGCCGCAGCACAAAACCTCGCAACAATGGCCTAACCATGGTCATGGATAAAGGATTGAGTCTTCGTGAAGTAGAAAACTTTCTCGAAAATGGTGAACCCTACACAGATCTCATCAAATTGGGATTCGGAACATCCTATTTCACCACCAAACTCCAAGAAAAAATTAAATTATATCAAAGTGTAAATATTCCCGTTTACCTCGGCGGTACACTGTTCGAAGCCTATATCGCAAGAAACCAGTTCGATGATTATTTGAGATTGCTCGAAAAACTCAACCTTACACACGTTGAAGTGAGCGATGGCAGCCTAGAAATGAACCACGATGCCAAATGCGAGTACATCCAAACCCTTGCGAAAAACTACACCGTTCTAAGTGAAGTAGGTAGCAAAGACGCCGAAAAAATCATTCCCCCCTATGAGTGGATTGAACAAATGGAAACCGAACTCAGTGCCGGCGCCTGGAAAGTCATTGGTGAGGCACGTGAATCTGGAACCGTAGGAATCTTTAGGGGTACAGGTGAGGTAAGATCAGGCTTGGTGGCCGAAATCATCCGCAAAATCCCTCAAGAAAGTGTGATCTGGGAAGCACCCAAAAAAGAACAACAAGTGTGGTTCATCCAACTTTATGGAAGCGATGTGAACCTCGGAAACATTGCCCCCAATGAAATCATTCCGCTTGAAACCTTGCGTTTGGGATTGCGTGGCGATAGTTTCCACTTTTTCCTCAATCCATAAGGCTGCAAAATACCTTACACCGAATTGCGGTAATTCACCGCGTTTCGCTCACTTCCTTTGATTTCAAAACCAAAGGAAATCCATCATTTACTTGAAACGATCTACAAAACCGCTGAGGTTTTCATAGGTTTGGTAGCCCAAAACCCTGCCAACAACCTGACCATTTTTGAAGAAAATGACCGTGGGATATCCCTCCAAACGATAACGATCTGCAATACCCGCTTGCGCTTCAGCATCTACCTTCAATACCACAACATCACTCGCACGGTTTTCACGAATCTGCTGAACAAATGGAGCCATTTTCTTGCAAGGTCCGCACCAAGTAGTGTAAAAATCTACCATAACCAACTTATTCCCCCCAATTGTAGCATCAAAAGACTTTTCAGTGATGGGCTCATCGTGTGACGATGCGGGTTTGTTCTGACAAGAAACAGTGGTAATCAAGGCAAAAGCCAATGTCAATAAGCTGAAACGAAAAGTGAAACGCATTTTTTCTTTGTTTTAATGATTTACACAAAGGTACTTATTCAATTTCCATATTTTTGTTGAATGGCTAGCCCAAATCCAGATTTGTCGATCGTTATTCCCATCTTCAATGAAGAAATGAATTTGGTGCCGCTCAATGAGCGAATTCAAAATGCCCTTTTACCCCTTGGCCTAGCCCACGAAATCATCTACGTGAACGATGGCTCCAAGGATGCAAGCCTCGGCATCATCAGAGGCCTATCTGAAAGCAACCCTTCTATCAAATACATAGATTTTTCGAGGAACTTCGGCCATCAAATCGCAATAACCGCAGGTTTGGAGCATGCCCGTGGATCCCGAATAATCATCATGGATGGCGACGGCCAAGATCCGCCAGAACTCATCCCCCAATTGTATGCAAAATCATTGGAAGGATTTGAAGTGGTCTATGCCAAACGAAAAAAGCGAAAAGGCGAATCTTGGCTGAAAAAAATCACCGCCAAATTGTTTTACCGATTTCTGGCAAACATCACAAACATCGAAATCCCCCTCGATACCGGTGATTTTAGATTGATTCATCAAAAAGTTCAACGCGTATTGAAAAATATGCCCGAACAACACAAATACCTGCGCGGACAAATTGCGTGGATTGGTTTCAATGCAACATCAGTAGAATACGATCGAGAAGAAAGAATGGGTGGAAATACAAAATTCACCTATTCAAAAATGATGCGATTTGCCACCGACGGCATCTCTAGCTTTAGCAATTGGCCACTGAAAGTTGCCACAATGCTTGGATTTGCAGTCTCCGCCATCGCTTTTCTCCTCATCGTCTACAGCCTGTATCAAAAGTTTTTTGGTTATACAGAAGTAGGATGGACCTCACTACACATTTCCGTGCTCTTCCTCGGTGGTGTACAGCTTCTGGGCATCGGAATCTTGGGTGAATACCTCGGTAGAGTGAGCGAAAATGTAAAAAACAGACCCACCTACATCGTAAAAGATTCAAACCTAGACCAATTAAACACCAACTAACGTGCAACAACGCCACCCCGATCGCGCTTTTTGGATTTTTTGGATCCTCATTCAACTTGGACTGGGTTGGCTCGATTTTATCAATATGCCCGTTTTTGGGATGCACCAAGGAGCTCAAGCCGATCGCGCCTGCGTAGCCTGGAACTTTTGGCACGAGTCCATGAACTTTTTACAGCCCAGAGTCATGGAAAACCGCGCCGCCGAGGGCATCGCCGGCATGGAATTTCCCATCATTCCCTACCTCACCGCCATCATCTACCACATCGTTGGATTCAAACCCATCGTATACAGAATCCTCGTAGGCAGCACCGTCACCTATGGCATGTGGGCCGCATGGAGAATCCTCTCCCTTCACATACCCCGAAATAGCAGCAAACTGGCCCTGCTTGGCATTTATTACCTATCTCCCACTTTTGTATTTTACACCTGGAACTTTCTCGCCGATCCCGTATCCCTTTCACTCTCCATGATTGCCATGTACCACTGGATCCAATGGCAATTTCACCTCAACGCCAAAACCAATTGGTGGCTATATATACTTTTTATCACCCTTTCTGGCCTGATCAAAGTATCTTTCCTGATTGTACACTTCGCCATCGCCATCGTGCTACTGATGCAAACGCGAAAAAACAACGCCAATGTCATCAAAACTTCCGACAATTCTTATCAAATTCTCGACGATAACGACGCCCTAAATCTACCAAAGCCCCATTGGATCACTTTGCTCATTCCGTTCATTCCCATCACATTGTGGTACCGATACGCGAATTACCTCACCAATGCCACCTACAACACCCACTTCCTCCAAAAAATTAACCCAAGCAAAAGCCTGTCCGAATTCATCCAAGTCACCGAATACAGCCTAAATACTTGGAAAGATTCACTGTATGTAACATGGTGTATCGCAGGAATACTCATTGTTTGGCTTTATACCATCATAAAAAATCGTACCTCACTTACCCTAATCGAACAATTAAGCCTTTGGCTGTTTCTTGGATTCTCTGGGTTATTCGTTCTTTTTCATTTACAATTTCGCTATCACGACTACTATTTCCTTACCGCTTGGCCCTTTATTTTCTTTGCGATACTTTCTCTCCAACAACGTTATCTAAACGGAAAAATACTGTTACAAGGCACCCCAGCCATCGCCACAATGCTTGGGCTTTGGATTATCCCTTTCGTTAGTTTCGGCCACGCCAGCAGAATGCTGCACCACCGATTTACACCCAACGATTATTACTGCCAAAATGTGATTACTGATATTCGCGATTTGCAAAATCTCGGCCAATGGCTGCAAAACAACAACCCCCAAGATTTAGAAGTATTTGTGGCCTTCGACCCGTCTCCAAATACCGCCCTTTACGCCTTGCAAACCAAAGGTGTGCGATTGGCACCTGATTACATGACGGACCTCGCCAAAGGCATTTTTTCACAAAAATCTCAAGTCATTCCTTCAGACTATCCCTGGAAATCAAAAGGACGTAAACTAGGTTTTGTGGTTACCAATGATCCCCAACGCTGGTTCAAAGATTACGCACAACAAGCAGTACCTACCAGAAGTACCACCCCGTTAACCCACAGTGGCGCTTGGTATGTTTACGAAATCGGCCATCCGCCAATTCAGCCAAGCAAATAATCGCCAACTCAAAGTCTAAATAGCACAGCGGCCGACAAACCAGCCCCGTGCTGCTTATTTGGCATTGCCCAAGCCTCTAAACCGCGAAGATCCAACCGGAAGGACGTGTTGCCCAAACGCTTAATGGGTGTCTGAAATGTTGTAAAAATGCCCAAATCCCAAGTATCAAATCCGCCCAAAGCAAAATACGGCTGCATTTGTAAACTC